>VMSR01000171.1 GCA_013792075.1 Desulfobacula sp. | reverse complement strand
GGCACATGGCGGGGGGATGCATTGGCCCGGATGTCTGCCCGGATTTTGGTCTCCAGCTCCTTTGTGAGTGTAAACCCCGGGGCCATTTTGACAAACAGAATTACCCGCACATCATTGTTCCAGGACTGGCCCACCACCACCGAGTCTTCCAGCTCTTCCATGGCATCCAGGCGTCGATAGATTTCTGCCGTACCGATCCTGACCCCCCCGGGGTTCAGTGTGGTGTCCGATCTTCCGAACATGATGACCCCGCCCCGGGGGGTCACCTGGATGAAATCTCCGTGGGCCCAGATGCCGGGATATTGGTCAAAATAGGCGGAATGGTATTTGGAACCATCCGTATCCCCCCAAAAGTAAATGGGCATGGAGGGGAAGGGGGCGCAGCAGACCAGTTCTGCCTGTTGGTCTACCACCGGCTTTCCGGCATCGTCAAAGGCATATACCTTCATGCCAAGGCCCCGGCATTGAAGTTCTCCTGAATACACCGGTCCCATGGGATTGCCCAGGGCAAAACACCCGTTCAGGTCGGACCCGCCGGAAATGGAAGCCAGGAGCAGGTCTTTTTTTACATGGGCATAGATGAAATCAAAGTTTTCATTGGACAGGGGAGAACCGGTGGAAAGGACGGATTTAAGATGGGACAGGTCGAATTGCTCTTTCGGGCGCACACCGGCATTCTTCAAGGCTTCAATATAACCGGCACTGGTGCCGAATACTGTGACTTTTTCATCTTGGGCCATTTTCCATAGGGCATCTGGTCCGGGATGAAAGGGATTGCCGTCAAAGAGTACCAGGGTGGCCCCCACACTCAAGGAACAGGTCAGCCAATTCCACATCATCCACCCGCAGGTGGTAAAATAAAAAATGGTGTCCTCTTCTTTCAGATCCGTATGGAGCACCAGCTCTTTTTTCTGGTGGACAAGGACCCCGCCTCCGCTCTGGACCATGCATTTGGGAAGACCCGTGGTCCCGGAAGAATACATGATATACAAAGGGTCATCAAAATCCATCTGGGTAAATTCGATCTTTGTTGCGTTGGGGTCTTTGAAATCGTCAAATAAAACAGCATTGGCCAGGGACGAGATGTCCGGTTTCGGGCTTGTATAGGGGATGACTACAATTTTTTCAATGGAGGGCAGTTCTTTGACAATTCCGGCAATGCGCTGGATGCTGTCTAGCGGTTTGCCCTTGAAAAAATAACCGTCTGCGGTGAACAATACCCTGGGCTGGGTCTGGCCGAACCGGTCCAGGACGCCTTTGATACCGAAATCCGGGGAGCAGGAGGACCAGATGGCCCCGAGGCTTGTGGCGGCCAGCATGGCAATGATGCTTTCGGGCATGTTGGGCACAAAGCCCACCACCCGGTCTCCCTTTGTAATGCCCATGGCTTTCAGGGAGGCGGCTGTTTTGGCCACTTGATCATAGAGCTGGTTATAGGTCAGGGTTCGCCGGACCAAATCCTCCCCCCTGAAAATAAGAGCTGTCTTGTCATTTCGAAATTGCAAAAGGTTTTCTGCAAAATTGAGTTTGCTTCCCACAAAGAATTTTGCCCCGGGCATTTTGTCCTTGTTTTCAATGACCTTGGTATAGGGGACAGAGGTCTTGATATCCAGAAAATCCCAGGCCAATGACCAGAAATCTTCCAGATTTTCCACGGACCATTCCCAAAGCTCCGGGTAGTCTGTAAAATTTTTGTTGAATTGTTTGTTCACACGGGTCATAAATCGGTACATGTTGGTGGCTTTGATTCTGTCATCCGATGGCTGCCACAATGGGGATATCATGTTCGGGTTACCTCCTTATTCATACAAAACGGCAAGTATGGTGGCTTTGTCGGTTTTTGCCGTTATGTAATGGGATGTGGTGGAAAGATAATAGGCACTGTCTCCGGGTTCAAGGTCATAGGTTTCATTGGCAATGGTCAGGTTGACAACCCCTTCCAGAACAAAGACAAATTCTTCTCCGTTGTGGACGGAAATTTCCTTTTCCTCTATTTTTTCCAATTGCACGATCAAGGCTTCCATGTGGCGTCCCTGGACTTCAGGGGCAAGGCTCATATACGAGTAGACATTTTTCTTATTGGTTTTGGAAGCCGATCTTGCCACCTGCTTTCTGTCATTTTTCCGGGTGATGGAATACAATTTGGTGCCCAGGCCGGAAACAAGGCGTCCCACAGCGGCATCCAGCGCTTTGGACAGCTTCATGACCATGCCCAGCTGGGGTTTTTGTTTGCCGTTTTCGATATCTTCCAGGTCGGAGATATCAAACCCAGTGAGGCTGGACAGGTCTTCAAGGGAAATGCCCCTTTCCTGTCTCAGCAGCCGGATACGGGTTCCCACCTCATCCACTTCCCCGGCCTTGCCATTTTTGATATTTCCGGTGAGATCTTCAAAATAATCTACATTGATATGGGGAATAGTCTCTTTTTTTTCCATGACATCTCCTTTGCTAGATCTTCCAATCAGACTTTTAAAATCGGGCAGATCTATATTTTGGGAAAGTTCTGATCCGGTGCTTCACCTAATTTTTCTTTTAAACGGGCAAGTCCTGGTCTGGCGTAGTGCATATGGCCTTCTTTCAGGGTGCGGCCATTGATGATGGCCTCACTTCTCGGTTTTGGGCCCATAGTTTTTTCTAATTATTTGCCCAGCCACAAAATTTTGTCAACATCCTAGGGCATTTTAAAACCTGAAATTTCCAAAGGTGGCATCCCCAATGGGTTTTATCAGACTGACCTCAAAGGCCATGGCCAGCCAATCCCTGATTTCCGAAAATTTAAGGACCCGGTCGTTAAACAGCCTTGCACCGCAGAAAAAAGGATGGGCTTCCCCGTCGTATTTGTCGATCATTTTCTGCTGGAAGGCTTCGATCTCCTGTTCGGTCATGGGGTTGCCCTTTGCATTGCGTTTGGCCTGTTCGATGTGCAGCAATACGCCACCGGCACTTTTACCGCTCATGACCCCTGTTCTGGCCCGCATGGTGGAAAAAAGGAAGTGGGGTTTATAGGCCCGGCCGCACATGCCGTAGTTGGCCGCCCCGTTGTCAGGACCGATCACCAGCTGGATACGCGGCACCTGGGCACAGGAAACCGCCCGTACCATGTCGGCCCCGAATTTGCCGATGCCCGCATGTTCGGAGTCCGATCCCACCATATACCCCGGAGAACTCTGGATAAAAAGCAGGGGGATTTTTTCATAGGAACATCGGACCACCCATTCGGCTACTTTTTTGGCAGCCTCATGGAAGATGATGCCGGCGCCGTTGGAGCAGATCACGCCCACGGGAAGTCCTTTTATCCGGATTTTTCCCGTGAGAATATTGGACCCCCTGCCAGGGGCAAAATCCTTTTTGGCCTCTATGAATTGGGACCCGTCGGCAATGGCCTGGAGTACCTTATAGCCGTTGATTCCCTTGTGGGGAGAGGTGGGCAGAACCTCATAAAGTGATTTTTTGGAAGTCTCGGGTTCCTGTATGGGATATTGGTGCAGATTCAGCTGCTGGGGGCGGCTGAGAGACAGCAGTTCCCTTACCCTTCCAATGGCCTGGGCCTGGTCGGAGCACAGATGGTCGGCGCCGCCGGACACCTGGGTGTGCACCTTTGCGCCTCCCAGGTCTTCAGCAGATATCTCTTCTCCTGTGGCCATTTTCACCAGGGGCGGTCCTCCCAGAAAGGAAAAGGACTGCTTGTCGATCATAATGGATTCACAGGCCATGAAGACAATATAGGCACCTCCGGCCGTGTTGCCGCCGGTGCTCAATGTCACCTGGCGAAGTCCTTTTGCCGACATGCGGGCCATATTGTAAAAAATGGAGCCAAAATGCTGATCGTCCGGGAAAACTTCTGCCTGCATGGGCAGAAATACCCCGCCCGAGTCGGCAATATAAATGCAATTAAGGCCGCATTTTTCCGCAATGGCCTGGGCCCGCATGTGTTTTTTCAAGGTGATGGGAAAATAGGTGCCCGCCTTGACCCTTGCATCATTGGCCATGATCATGGTCCAGTTCCCGTGAACTTTTCCGATTCCCGTGACAATGCCGGCACAGGGCACATCTTCAACCCCTGGATAATCCATGCCGAATCCTGCCAGCATGGACAATTCAAAAAACGGGGTGTCCGCATCAATAAGGTCGGTTATCAATTGTCTGACAGGCCGTTTGTTTCGCTTTGCAAGGGTGTCCACGGCTTTCTGGCCGCCGGGCCATATGGCTTCCTGCTGGCGTGCAGAAAGCGTTGCTTCCTCGTTTTCCCAGAATGTGCGTGTGTCAGTCATGGATTGTGTTTATCTCCCTTTGTATACAGGTTTTCTTTTTTCTCTGAATGCGGTGAGTCCCTCCACCCTGTCTTCGGTGGGGATGGTGACCCGGTAGGCATTGGATTCAATGGCAAGGCCCGTGGCAAGGTCTGTTTCTATTCCCTTGTCAATGGCGTATTTGGCCATTTCCACGGCAATGGGACCGGTTTCGGCAATCATGCCTGCCATTTCCATGCAGGCGTCCAGCAGATTTTCCCTGGGGACCACCTTATTGACCAGGCCGATTTCAAGGGCTTCCTTTGCATCCACCCGCCGGCCGGTAAAAATAAGCTCCTTTGCCTTTGCCACCCCGATGATCCGGGGCAGCCGCTGGGTGCCGCCGCCGCCGGGAATAATGGCAAGCCTTGCTTCGGTAAGGCCCATGGAGGCCGTGTCTGCGGCAATGCGGATATCCGATGCCAGGGCCACTTCTGTTCCTCCGCCCAAGGCGATGCCGTTGATAGCGGATATCACAGGTATGGGAAGGTTCTGGAGGGAGGTTAAGAGGTTGCGGATGGTAAGAATAAACTTTTTTACCTGGTCCGGGGTCAAGGTGGCCCTTTCCTTCAAGTCTGCGCCGGCGCAAAAGGATTTTTCTCCGAAACCCGTGATGATGGCGCAACGGATGTCGGTTTTGTATTGGATGGCATCAATCTTATCCCTGAGGGCATACAGCAGGTCAAAATTCAGGCAATTCATGACCTCCGGCCGGTTCAGGGTCAGAAGTATTGCCTGGTTTTTTTCTTCGACCAGCAAAAGATCTTGGTTGCTCATAGTGTCTCCATTTGAACAGCTTAACAGCCGATATATCTTGAAATGACAAGGCGCTGGACTTCAGAGGTGCCTTCTCCTATTTCAAGGAGTTTCTGGTCCCTGTAAAATCGTTCCACATTGTATTCTTTCATCAGCCCATACCCGCCGTGGATCTGGACCGCATGGTCCGCGACCCGGCCCATGACCTCCGAGCAGTAAAGTTTGCCCATGGCCGCCTCTTTTTCATAGGGTCTGTGGTTGGATTTCAGCCAGCAGGCTTTGTAGAGCAGATTTCTGGCGCATTCGATCTCCATGGCAGAATCGGCCAGCTTGAATGCAATGGCCTGGAATTTGGAAATGGGTTGGCCAAATTGTTCTCTTTCCCTGGCATATTTTAAGGCAAGGTCATAGGCACCCTGGGCGCCGCCCAATCCCATGGCCCCTATGGAGAGGCGCCCCCCGTCCAGGGTGGACAGCATCTGGTGGAAGCCGTCCCCTTTTTTGCCCAGGATATTTGTTTTTGGGACCCGGACATCGTCAAAATAAAGCTCTGCGGTGTTTGAGGCCCGCCACATCATTTTCTTGTGCATGGGAACGGCCTTGAACCCGGGGGTGCCGGCTTCAACCAGGATGCACGAGTATTCGGGCTTGCCGTTGTCCCGGGTGCCGGTAATGGCCTGGACCGTGACGCCCATGGTCAGATCGCAGGCGGCATTGGTGATAAATATTTTGGATCCGTTGATCACCCATTCATTGCCGTCCAGAACGGCCGTTGTCTTGCTGCCGCCGGCATCGGATCCGGCCGTGGGCTCGGTCAGGCCGAATCCCCAGAGTCCTTCGCCGGCGCATAATTTGGGCAGATATTTTTGTTTTTGTTCTTCGGTGCCGAAATAATAAATCGGGCCGATCCCAAGGGAGTTGCCCGCTGCAATGGTGGCTGCCTGGGATCCGTCTATCCTGGCCACCTCTTCAACCGCAATGATATAAGAAATATAGTCCATTGCCTGGCCTTGGTATTTTTCTGAAACAAACATGCCGAAAAGACCGATTTCTCCCATTTTGCGGGTGAGGGCTTCTGAAAATTCTTCTTGTTCATCCAGCTCTCCTGCAATGGGGGCAATCTCTTTCTGGGCAAACTTTCTGACTTCCTTACGGATCATTTCCTGCTCTTTGGTAAGGTCAAAATCCACCCTGCGCCTCCTTCGTATTTATGGGTTAACTTTCTATTTGCGCATACACAGATTCAGCACTCTGTCCGGGATATTTACAAAACTGATCGAGCGCTCAGTCTATTTTTAAGATACTATATTTAAAGCAATTATTTTGTCAAACAATTTTTACCCCAAAGGGAATAAAAAAGTTGCCGGGCGATGAACCTTAATTAAACGGGAGGGGAAATCCCAGGGATTCAATACCCGGTCATTTCCACATATCCCAGGCCCGTAACGGGTCCTGTCACCCGGACAGCCCCTTCATAGTAGACAAACATATGGGAATGTTCCTGGCCGTCCATGACTGGAGACACCTCAAGGTCAATGGTATGGTCCGGCACAAGGATCTTCCAGCGGGCCGGATACTGCCGGCCGGTTTTGGGGCTTTTCCATAATTGAACAGCCTGGATTGAAAAATCGCTCTGGCCAAGGATTTCATAGGTCCCGTCAGCAAACGAAATGCTGCCAAATCCGTATTCATTTGGACTATTGTCTTTTTTCCGCACCTGACAGACCATCAGGTCCCGGCCGTCGTCCAAATGGATAGCGAACCAGTCCCACCCTCCTGCATCATCTCCCAGGGCCGAGGTGCTCCATTCGTGGTCAAACCAGGTTTTGCCCAAAACCTCAAAGGACTCATTGCCGATTTCCAATTTGCCCTGGGTAATGAGAACAGGAATAGAATAATAATGGGAGGCATCAAAGGGGCCGGGACCTTTACGACTCAGGCCCTGATCTCCCTGAAAGATGACAGCTTTTTCCGGGACCAGGGTCAGGTCAATTGCCATTTCCTGGTCCCGGGCCGTCAGCTGAATGGATCCGGGCCGGGCATGGTCCGGACCCTTTATATCCTTGGCAGACCAGGCATCTATCCACACCCGGAAGGGTGATCTGCTGGCCCCGGCAATTCCCACACTTTGACGGTTCATGCGGTGGGCAGAATAAAACTGCTGGTTTTGGGTGTCTGTCACAGCAAAATGGGCAAAATAAAACTGATTGGTGCGCCATTTTGAGGGACCCGGGGCTGTCCTGCAGGCCAGGGCCTGGCGAAAAAAGGTCAGCTGATACCCAAAATGTCGGCCTGAACCGCTTTTCAGATTCCCGGTATAATACCACCACTCGGTTTTAAATCCATTGTGGGGGCCATGGTCCGAAGGTAAATTGATGGTTTCACTTTTTTTGGCCCTGTCATAACAGGCAGAATCTTCATCTGAAGACAGGGCCTGGGCAATATCCAGGGACTGGGTCGGCGGGGGAGGGCTGCACCCACTGGCCATACCGACAATTAATATCATTGCCCATTGAACAATCAGGGCCTTAAATGGCTTCATGGCAAATACTCCTATTCAGTTCGAAGGGCCTGGGCCACGGATATGCGGCTGGCGCCAATGGCCGGAACCATACCGGCTCCAAAGGCGGCAAGACTTGAAAATACCAGGGCCTGGACAAATGTTGACATGGAGGCCTGCATCTCGTAGGTCCAGCCAAAGGCGGTATAATTCACAATATACACCAGAATCCAGGCCAGAGCATATCCCAGGGGAAGGGCAAAAACGCCTGCAAAGAAACCGTTAAATGTGCATTCCCAAAGCACCAGACTCCGGATTTGCCCGGGGTCTGCACCGCAGGCCCTTAAAATCCCCAATTCCCTGGAGCGTTCCAGAATCAATGCCATGACCGAATTTAAAATACCGGTCAATGCCACAATGGCCGTAAGGACCTGGAGAGCAGAGGTGATCAAAAAGGTTTTATCAAACACCCCGAGAATACCGGCTTTAATGGACAGGCCCGACCGGATACTCACCCTGGTTTTATCAGAAATCAGGGAAAGGACATCCGCCATGCGCCGGTCAATGGCAGATCGGTCTTTCACAAACACCTGGACTGCCGTGATATCCTGGTGTCCCCAATAGGTTTTCATTGCATCACGGCTGACAATCACCCGGCCGCCGCCCATGAAAAAGTCCCTGAACACACCGGCAACCTTGAAAGAAACCGGACCTTTCAGTGTTTCCATGGTCACGAAAGCCCCAGGCCCCGGGATGAATCCATTTCTCCTGGCAAAAATTTCAGATACAAAAATCCAGTCATCCTCCAGCAGAGCGTTCAGGGACTTGCCATCCGGTTCAACGCCAGTTGTGCCGGTTCCAGGTGGTCCGATTGCATCCGATTCAATTTTGTTCAGGGCGGTCCAGGTCCATTGCTTTTCAGACAGATCCCTGACATAGGAAAAAATATGAACCTCCCCGGATACCCGGGAGAACACCTTGTGGATATTGTAGGCGGAGATCCCGCTGACCCCCTCCAGACCCTGAATCTTTTCCACCAGAACAGGGTCCAGGGACCGGTTCAGTTCATCGGTTGATGAAATATGAATATCCCCCCCGATATGGCCTTCCACCCAGTCAATAATAGAACGCCTGAAACTTGTGGTCATGGTATCAATTCCAATGTACACGGAAATCACCACCATGAGCGAGGCAATGAGAACCGAAGACCGACTCAGAGACCTGCGGATATTCCGCAGGGCCATACCCGCCAGGGTCATTTGCGGGCCAGCCCCCTTTTTCAGCAGGCCGGCAACGCTTCCCAGAAGTGAGGGAATCAGGCGGGTCAGCCCCAGAACCAGACAGGGGCTTAAAAACGAGCTGCCGCCGAACACCAGAAATACCCCTGAAAAAATAAGCGTACTGCTGCTTTCCGACCGGCTGAAAATCATAAGGGCGCCCATGATCATCCCTCCTCCGGCCAGGGCCAGTCCGGGGATGTACCCTTTGAAACTGGTCTCCCCCCCGGACGGTTGCATCAGGGTGATGGGCCGTGTTCCGGCAGCATTCAGGGCAGGGACAAGGGAGGCGGCAATAGAGGCCAAAAGACCGGTGGCAATTCCCTTCACCAGAGTGACCGGGCTGATGTGGATCTGGCTGACGGTGAGGGTAAAGTACATGTCCGATACCGTGGCGCACACCCCGTGAACTGCTCCCTTGCCCAGAGCAATGCCCAGAACAAGCCCCAGGACCGAACCCACCAGGGCATACACCATCACCTCGGCCTCCACTGCCCAGAATATTTCCTGCCGGGTGGCACCCAGGGCCCTCAGGGTCCCGTTAAGCTTCCGCTGACGGGCCACGGAAAAGGAAACGGTATTGTAAATCAGAAAAATGCCCATGAACAGGGTAAGCATGGAAAATGCTGTCAAACTGGTCTCAAAGGATTTTGACAAGCTGCGTATGGTCTGGTTCTGCTGGTCTGTTTTTACCAGCACCATGGATGGGGAAAGCAAATTTTTTACAGCCTCAATCTCAGATTCATCCTTTAGAACCAGATCAATCCGGCTGATCCGGTCCGCCAGCCCCAGGATCTCCTGGGCCAGGCTGATATCTGCCAGAAGTATTCCCTGGAAGGCCTGGCCGACTGTGGTATCCTTTCCCTCAATAACCCCTGCAATGGGGACCTGCACCTCCCGGTCCCCAAACATCAGGGTCAGGTGCCTGCCGACCTTAAGGTCATGGGCACGGGCAAGGGAGCTGGACATCAAAACGCCCGATGCCCGGGTAATCATATGGGCCAGATTGCCTGAGAATTGACGGTCCTGTTGCTGGAAACCCACCGCCCTGAATTTTTTTTCTGAAAACGGGTCCACCCCCATGAGGGTCATGGCCTGAAAATTCAGTTCCTTCACCTGGACCTGGGCTGTGATCACCGGAGCACTGTCATGGATACCTATATGGGTGCGGATTTTTGTGAAAATTGATTGGGGAAGGGAAAACTGGCTGCCCACAACCTGGTGGGTGGATCGGGATGTCAAGGCGGCGGTGGACAGGTCAAAGGACCGGCTCACACTGGTCTTGGCAATATCAATGGCAACCGTCCCGGCAACCCCCAGGGCAATTCCAAAAACCAGAAGAAAGGTCCTGAGGGGATGGGATTTGCTGGTTCGAAAGCAAGTACGAATCAAGGGAAGGAGGGTCATATCCCTCTCCCGGGTATGAGGTGATTATCCTGAACCCTGAATATCTTGTCTGCATGATCCATGGCATCCCGGCTGTGGGTCGCCATGATCAGGGTCTTGCCCAGACTTCTCGCCTGGCTGGTAATGAGATCCAGCATCCCGGCGCCGGTCCCGGCATCCAGGTTTCCTGTGGGCTCATCCGCCAGAATGATCTGGGGCTGATTCACCAGGGCCCGGGCCAGGGCCACCCGCTGCTGCTCCCCCCCGGACAGCCGGTCTGGAAATTCATTTTGCCGATCCAGCAGCCCCATGGTATCCAGCAGGGCTTTTGCTCTGTCCCGGTATTCCCCAGGGACTTGGCCGTCCAGCTGGCTGACCAGGGTAATATTTTCCATCACTGTCAGAACAGGAATCAGGTTAAAGGACTGGAAAACAAACCCAATGTGCCTGCGCCGGAAAATACTTCTTTGGGTATCATCCAACTCGGTTACCCTTGTGCTGCCAATACGGATTTGTCCGGAATCCGGAAGATCAATACCTGCCATAAGATTTAGCAGACTGCTTTTACCTGACCCGCTTTTCCCCAGAATCACCGAGACCTGCCCGGCCCTGAACACGGCATCCAGGTCCTTGAAGATGACCCGGTCCCCGCCTGAATAGGTTTTACTTATATCTGAAAGCACAATATCCACGCCATCCCCCCCTTATCCAGCCTGGCCCGAATAAAAACCCCAGAGCCTGGAAAGACTCTGGGGTTTTATGGGTTGTTATGGGTCTATCCAGCCACGTCTATTCCCAGGTCGCATCCCAGATGATCATCGGGATTCTCACATTCAAAGTTGCTGTGTCGGGTGTCCACGTGTCCCTGGTTTCTTTCCCTGTCGTTTTCGCTATAGTCTTCAATTCTTTTTTCAGTCATTATATCACCTCTTTGTTTGTGTCGGGTCTTTTTGTATCGGGTCCTTATTTCAGAACCTCTTTGCCTTTACCATAGATATAAGTTAAGTATGGAATGCTTTTTTTCAATACTGGGATTAAAGGGGTTTAATGATGGGTAAAACCTACTATAAAAAGTGAGCCCCCCAGACCCAAGTAAAAAAATGGATTGGAGATGATACTATTTTTTTTCACCCAGCGGGCATCTGGCTTCAATTTTTCTTGAACAAGCCCCAATTATTCTTTAGGATAGTCCCATATGATTCAGCTTATTTTCCATAGGATTCTCCCCTTAGACCAAATCGAGGCCCCATGGTGAGACTCGGGCTCTGCTGTCTTTTCAAGGAACAGGATATAAAATTCAGGCAGGTCACTGCTAGCCACCTGGCCAAATTTCCCCGTCAAAAACAATTGGACATGCTCGCTGACATCTGCCGTCACAACAGCCTCAGCCTTAAACGAGCCCTGGTCTTTTGTCGGGATTCAGGCATTGGGTGTTTCCGCATCAACAGCCAGATTCTGCCCGTGAAAACCCACCCGACGGCAGGATATGATATCCAGGAGCTGCCGGGAGCCACGGCTATTGTGGCCCAGTTCATGGACTGCGGCCGATTCTGCCGGGAAAATGGCCTTCGGACCAGTTTTCATCCGGATCAGTTCATCGTACTGTCCTCCCCCAATTCCTCTGTGGTCAGTCGGTCAGTGGCAGACCTGGTCTACCAGGCAGAGGTGGCCCAATGGGTGGGGGCAGATGTGATCAATGTTCATGGGGGCGGGGTGTATGGGGACAAGCCCTCGGCATTGAAACGGCTGTCCAGGGAAATCAGTCGGCTGCCGGCCGGGGTTCGCCAGCGCCTGACCCTGGAAAACGACGACAGAAGCTATTCCCCCAAGGACCTGCTGCCACTGTGCCAAGCCATGGACATTCCCCTGGTCTATGATGTCCATCACCACCGCTGCCTGGAGGACGGTCTCACGGTTTCGGCAGCCACAGACCAGGCCCTGGCCACCTGGAACCGGGAACCCTTATTCCACCTGTCCTCCCCCATCAACGGCTGGCAGAAAAACCATGTCCGAAAACACCATGACTATATTGACGTGGCGGATTTTCCCCAAGAATGGATGGGCCTGGATATCACCGTTGAGGTGGAGGCCAAGGCCAAGGAACTAGCTGTTCTGAGACTCATGAAAGACTTGTACAAAAAAAAATAAGGCCGGGCAGCAATACCGCTGCCCGGCCCTTTGTTTAAACGGTATGACGGTTATGCGTTCTTGGCTTTTTGTAAAAACCCTTTAAGCTGGGCCACATGCTGGGCCTCTTCCCTGATGATTTGATCGATTTTATCCCGGCCGAATTTGGGGGGAACCATGTCCTTGATACCCACATAAAAAAGGATACTTTCCTTTTCCAGGCCAACGGCAATGGCAACCACTTCCGCCATGGTCTCCTGACCGGTAAAGGTATCTGCGATGTCCGGATCACCCTCTCCGCCGTGGGAATCAGCCATGGCGCCCAGGTATAAGGACAGTTCTTCATCAGGGTCAAACACGGTCTGGGTTGTTTCCCTGTCTGCCAGCTCGGCTTTCATGTCCTCAAATATTGCTTTGTGACGATCTTCCATCTTGGCAAGTGTTTCCAGAAACAATTTGTCTGCCGTCTTTGCCTGAAGTTCTGCTGCCTTTCTGTAGAAAGCAGCCCCGTTTTCCTCTATTCGCACCGCCATGTCAAAGACTTCTACTGCATTAAAATTATATGCCATTTGCACGCTCCTTTTTGGGTCGGGTTTTGGGATTTTTCACCAAGTTTAGACATAGGCCATGGGGCTTTACTTGTCAACAGGCCGGGAAACATTGCTTATTGCTCAGTCTCTTTATTCCCGGGTTTTCCCCAGCACCCCGGAACCGGAAAAAACGCCTTGTCAGGACCGGTGTCGTTTCTGTTAAAGGGGGTACCCTTTGAATAGACAGTTCCATACCCATGATCCGGGATCCCGCTTATTTTTTGTACAGGATATGGCTGGGCTCTTTCTCAAACCGAAATGTCAGAACTTTTTTTTAAACTTTGATATCTCGTCCTGGGCTATCTTCCAGGTATTGGTGTCGTCCAGGCTCCCTTTTAGAAATCCGGTCCGAAGAAAACTTTTGATTTTTGCAGAAGACAGGCCCGAAAGTTTGGAAAAATCCTCGATACTGATGGTGCTTTCAGGCATTCCATCCGGTGTTGTTTTGGCCTTACCGGGAGGCGTTTTTTGGGGACCCAGGATCTTTTCAAACTCTGATTCAGGGATATGCCATTGGCGGTTGCTGATTTTTGTCCCGGTCAGGAAGCCGGTTTTAAGAAATCGCCGTATTTTGATCGGATCTATTCTTGTTTTTTTTGCAAACAGCTCCACTGATGTGTATCCGGGGGGAGGCAAAACCTCTGGCATTGTATCCTTGGCAAGGTCTTCTTCAATGGTTCGTATGGAAGCTTCGATATTAAATTGTCCGGCCCTGGTTTCAAAGGGGACAATGATAACAGGGTTGTTTTTGAGGTCAGACGGAATTTTGGGTGTGGTATGGCTGATCATGGGAACGGCCACATCAAAGAAAAATCCTTTTTTTGACAACTCTGCCTTGGCAGCGCCTGTGATCATGTTGGTCAGCTCACCGGCAAGGTCAAACAATTCTGCCTGGGAGGCAGTCGTGTGGCCGTCAAATAAAGTGACAAGAATTTTATTTAAAAAGCCCTCGGAAAAATGAATGACAAAATAGCCGTTGATTCCATGTCCGTTGAGCTTGATAAAGCCGTTGATATCCCCGGTAGCTTCCGGTTGGGTTCTGACACGGGGGCGCCCCGGAAGCGAGAGGACACCTGCAAAGGTTTTAAATACATCAATGGATGCATTGATAAATGGATTTATGTAGTCAACGTTCATACTGTCCTTTTTTATCAGAAAAATAAGCTGAGAGTGTAGCCCCGGTATGGATCTTTTACAAGATGCCCAGAGTTTTTTTAAAAAGTAATTTATATCATTCCGGGAAAGAGGTGTGATATAATCATTAAAGTAAATCCCCCTGGGGGAGAGCAGTTTGTGCCAGGGCAATCCGGTGTCAATTCATAGTATCCGGTCGATCTGTGACCGGAAAGGGGGCGTTATGAAGTTTGAAAAAATATTAAATCCGGTTGACGGATCAGCACACTCCATGCATTCAACCCAGTCTGCCATTGTGCTGGCCAGACAATTTAAATCCAAGATTGTGCTGTTACACTGCCACAGTCGATTTCCCGTGGTATTGAGTGAACCCTATTTCCAGCAGGCAATTGATGAAATAATGAAAACATCTGAGGAGTTGACGAGGCCTTTTGAAATTATTCTGGAAGAAAGCGGGGTGGATTATGAGGTCCGAATTCTGGAAGGACTTCCGGGAACCACCATTGCCGAGGTTGCTATGAATGATAAGATAGACGTGATCGTCATGGGATCACGGGGGGTCTCAAATTTTGAAGGGCTGTTTCTGGGC
>VMSR01000253.1 GCA_013792075.1 Desulfobacula sp. | reverse complement strand
TGCTGAACAAGGGAAAAATGCTCAGCTCTGAAAAAAACCTTGAACAGGTCCGGCAGGTGGAAGCCGGCATAGATGTTGAGGTGGAGAAGGTAAAGAACGCAGGAATGCCGGCAGAGAAAATCAATGCCAGGGGAGGCATGACCGTATGGCAGCGTCTGGAATATCTCATTGATCCGGGCACCTGGCATCCGTTGCACACCCTGTTCAATCCGGAAGACAATGAAGAGGGCACCACCAATGTCATTGACGGTCTGGGTAAAATCTCGGGCAAATGGGCTGTGGTCATCGGGTTTGACAATAAGGTCATGGCCGGTGCCTGGCTTCCGGGCCAGCCGGAGAATATTTTGCGGGCCACCGACCTTTCCAAACGCCTGAACATCCCTTTGGTCTGGCTGGTAAATTGTTCGGGGGTCAAATTGACCAACCAGGAAAAATTTTATGCCAACAGAAGGGGATCCGGGACCACCTTCTACCGCCATGCAGAACTGGAGCAGATGGGAATTCCCATCCTGGCCGGTATCTACGGAACCAATCCTGCGGGCGGCGGGTACCAGGGCATCAGCCCCACCATTCTCTTTGCCCACAAGGACTGCAATATTGCCGTGGGCGGCGGCGGGATTTTGAGCGGCATGTCTCCCAAGGGCCATTTTGATGTGGAGGGGGCGGAAGCCTTGATTGATGCGGCCAAACAATACAAGGCAAAACCCCCGGGATCGGTTGAGATTCACCACGATGCCACCGGTTTTTTCCGCTATGTGTATGAAGAGGAAACAGGGGTTTTGGACGGACTCAAAGACTATATGAAGGACATGCCGGCCTATAACCCGAAATTTTTCAGGGTAGCAGCACCGGCGGAACCCAGATTTCCCATAGCAGATCTGGCCCGTTTGATACCCATCAACCAGAAACAGATTTATGACTTCAAAGAAGTTCTGGCCCGGTTGGTGGATGCAAGCGAGCACATGGAGTTCAGACCCGACTACGGGCCTGAAGTTTACACTGGGCTCTGCAAGATTGATGGATTTTTGGTGGCCTGTATCGGCAACAACCAGGGCTGGCTCGGCCAGGACTATCCGGAATATGCCGATTACGGCGGTATCGGCGGCAAACTCTACCGCCAGGGTCTGATCAAGATGAACGAGTTTGTTACCCTCTGCGGCCGGGACAGGATACCGGTGATCTGGTTCCAGGACACTTCGGGCATAGATGTCGGTGACATCGCTGAAAAAGCAGAGCTTTTAGGGATCGGACAATCGCTGATCTATTCCATCCAGCAGACCGATGTGCCCATGACCCTGGTGACCTTACGAAAGGGCACGGCAGCCGCCCACTATGTGATGGGGGGCCCCACCGCCAACCGCCACAATGCCTTTACCCTGGGGCTGGCCACCACGGAAATTTATGTAATGCACGGAGAAACCGCTGCGGCAGCCAGTTTTTCCAGGCGTTTGGTCAAGGAAAAAGATGCCGGGCGTCCCTTGGAACCCATTATTGAAAAAATGAACACCCTGGCCCAGGAATACCATGACAATTCCAGACCGGCCTTTTGCGCCAAACAGGGATTTGTGGACGAGGTGGTCAAGATGGATTCTTTGCGAGATTATTTAAAGGCATTTGCAGGGTCGGCCTATCAGAATCCCAAATCCATTTGTCCCCAGCACCATCTGATTACCCCTCGAATTATCAAGGGATAGGACAAAAACCATTAAAGACAGGAGGCATCCATGGCAGACCTAGAGTTTTTAACCATAGAGAAAGATGACCAGGTGGCCAGAATCACCTTGAATCGTCCCAAACACAATGTGCTGAACATTCCCATGATGAACGAGCTGAATGGAGAACTTGCCGCCATTGCAGCCGATGCGTCTTTGAAATGCGTGGTGATCACAGGCGATGGGAGAAGTTTTTGCGCCGGCGTCGAAGTCTCAGATCATGCACCCTGCAATGTGGAGGAAATGGTGGCGGTTTTTAATCGCATCTTTGAGTTGATCAATATGATTGACATCCCGATTATTGCGGCGGTGAACGGGGCCTGCCTCGGCGGGGGCATGGAAGTGGCCATTGCCTGTGATATTGTGATTGCATCCCAGCGGGCCATTTTTGGTCAGCCGGAAATCAAACTGGGCTTTTTCCCGCCCTATGCTGCCCTTCGACTGCCGGAATTGGTGGGGCCTGCCAAAGCCATTGAGATTCTCACCACGGGTAAGAATTATACGGCCAAGGAGGCCCGGAAATTGGGTTTTGTCAGCCAGGTGGCTTCGGACGAAGAGTTTAGCGAAGTGGTGGAAAAAAACATCAAGGAAATTTGTTACGCAAGTCCCTTGATCATCCGGCTCAACAAAAGAGCCGTCAAACGCCATATCGGCACCAATTTTTTCCAGGGCGTGGATCTGGTCTCCAATTATTTTCTCAACACCCTCATGAAAACAGAAGACACCCTTGAGGGAATTGCAAGCTTTGAGGAGAAAAGAAAACCTGTCTGGAAAAACAAATAGCGGGCTGCCTTTTTTAGAAAAAAAGAAGGTTGCGTGCTAGAAGAGGATCACTCCGGAAAATTGCCGGTGCAAGGTTGAATCAGCTCCTTGTACCGGCTTTTTTTTATTATCCAGTGCCAGAGCCCTTGATGACAGGAAATACCCCTTCTTCCGCTTGACCCGGGTCTTTGTCTGATATATGGTATCCGAGACAATAAACGCTAAGCTTCGACACGTTTTCCGGCGCTTATCCCGGATGATTGTCTGCCCTCGCATCGTCTGGATTTGAAAAACAGGGAGGGATAACGTTTCCATCAAAGATCAAGGATAAAAAATGTCCAACCTAAAAACAGAAAAATTAGCGGTGCTGATTGATGCGGATAATGCCCAGCCGGCCATTGTTGAAGGATTGATGACGGAAATTGCCAAATTCGGGACAGCCAATGTGAAACGGATATATGGAGATTGGACCATGCCGGACCTGAAAGGCTGGAAAGACGTATTGCTGCAATATTCAATTCAACCCATCCAGCAATTTCGATATACCACAGGCAAAAACGCCACTGACAGTGCAATGATAATTGATGCAATGGATTTGCTTTATACCCAGAACTTTGACGGATTTTGTATTGTATCCAGTGATAGTGATTTTACCAAACTTGCATCAAGGATACGGGAGGCCGGTCTTTTTGTCTGTGGATTCGGAGAGAAAAAGACGCCCAGTCCCTTTGTTTCCGCCTGCGATAAGTTTATATTTACGGAAGTCCTTCGATCCAAGGATGAGGATGCTGCCAGCATTCATCGGAAAACAACATCTGAATTAAAGCAGGATTCCAAGCTGGTGAATTTATTAAGAGATGCCGTTGAAAATTCTTCGGATGACAGTGGGTGGGCCCACCTGGCATCTGTGGGGAGCAATATCGCCAAACAGGCGCCTGAGTTTGATCCGCGAAATTATGGATATAAAAAATTGGGGGATCTGGTGGCCGCAACAAAATTATTTCAGATCGAGGAAAGACAAGTCGGAGACGGGCCTTCAAAGTCATTGTACTTAAAAGATATCAGAAAACGGGAAATGCCCCATTAGGCGGATGACCCGGGCATCAAAACAATGTAATTTTTTATGGAGGGAACGACATGGGTGTGGGGAGAATCGGCCGGATTGTGTGTGCAATACTATTCTTGGGATCTTTAGGGATTTATTCCCTTGCCTTTGGCGAGGCCAGTCCTTTGTCGCTGTCCCAGGCCCTGTCTCGGGTGGCGCTGTTTTCTGATCTGACAGAAATGGAAAGAAGCCGGCTTACGGATGCGGCCTTTCTGCGCCGCGGCAAAGCCGGTGAACAGATTATCCACCAGGGGAAGGCCCGGGACAGAATGTTCATCCTTCTGGAAGGACAGGCCGAGGTTCGGGTAAACGGGACGCATCTGACCACCATCTCCGGCCAGGCCCTTGTGGGGGAGATCGAGTTTCTGGATAACCTTCCGGCCAGTGCAGATGTGATTCTGCTGGAAGAGACCGACCTCATTGAGTTGGACTATGGGGCGCTGACCCGTCTGATGGAGGCAAACCCCCGCCTGGGGTATGTGATTATGCGCGGGATTGCCCAAATCGAAGCCCGGCGGCTGCGGGGCTCCAACCCGAAATGAGCCCAAGGGGCAAATCCAGGAGGCCGGTAAAGAGCCAGGATGCTTCGGCGGTATTCTCTATTTTGAAATCCGGTTTCTGATGAAAAACAAATAGACCAGACAAAGAAAGACAAATCCTGCCAAAAAAGTGCCGGGAAACCAGGGAAAACTTTCCGTAAAGGTCAGGTTTTCAATCATGGCGGGTTCCACCTGCTTATCGGCCAGATAAAATTTTGATTCCAGGGCCTGTCTTTTTGACTTCAGCAGGAGAGCATAGCCTATGCCCAGTATCCCGTAGGAAAAATTATAGGACAATCCTTTAAAACTCAATACGGTTGCCCGCTGTTCTGATGCGGTTTCCCTGTTCACATAAAAACTGACAAAAAACCCGTTAAAATACATGGCGCTGAAGGTGACAAGGGCGGGAATAAGGCCGGTCCACGGCCAGAAAAAGCTCATTGCCGTGAGGCCGGAAATGGTGAGGATGGCCGTGACCCAAAGTCCCTGGACAGGCGCTTCACGTTCTGCAATCTTTCTGGCCATCCTGGGGATCACAAACCCTAATAGGGCAACGGTGGAGCCGATGATGCCAAAAAGGGACTCGGGCAGCTGGATCATCCTATAGTATTGACTGGACAGGGTAATGACCATGCGGATGATGCCGTCAAAGAGCATGCCAAAGAGAATTACACTCAGAACAAAGGGGGTTTTAAAAATCCATGCCCCGGCTTTAAAGGTCAGGTCGAAGGCTTGTTTTACCCGGGGAATCCAGCCCAAAGGCCGGGTATCGTCCGGCTGGGCAGGGTTCTTTTCCTCCATTCCCATTGTCGCGGCACAGGCAAAAATAGCCAGAACAAGGGTTGCATAAAGGGGAAACCGCATGGTCATTTCCTGGGTCAGGGAAAGGGAAATGCCAAAGAATCGGCAAAAGCCTTCCATGAGGCGGGGATCATAGAGGGCAGCACCCGCGCTCATGGCAATGATGAACCCCAGGGACTGAAATCGTGCCAGAACCTCCAGCACCCTTCCCCAGTCGTCGGGATTGCCCTGGTTTTTCAGGGCATCATAGGCCAGGGCCTCGTCCGCACCGCTGGCAGCCGCCTCGGCCAAGCCGCTTAAAATCCGGTTGATCAAAAAAACATAAAACACCAGAGACAGATCCGATTTGGGGACAAAACTGATCATCCCCACCTCCAGAACCATGGTAAGGGTGGCAAAGACCAACAGACGCTTCCGGCCGATCACATCGGCAAGGGCACCGGAAGGGACTTCTGCCAGGACAATGGTGGCTGCCCAGACCGCATTGAGGATGGCAAACTGGGCAATGGTCAGGCCGAAATCAAGGAACAATATGGTAAAGACAGGGTAATAAAACCGGGAATTGAACAAAACCTTGAAGGCAATATACCGCCGGATATTGGGGATGGAAAAAGGGGATTTCGCTTGTTCGGGCATGAATGGCGTTTCCTGTAAAATTATGAAACCAGAATGATCCTGATGTCCATTACATTGGTTTGGGTGGGCCCTGTGATCACAAGATCTCCCAAGGCCTTAAAAAAAGGGTAGGCATCATTTCTTTTCATATAGTCGGTGATATCCAGGCCCAATTTTGCGGCATTGTCCAGTGTAAAACCGTGTGCCACGGCACCGGCGGCATCCGTCGGTCCATCACTGCCGTCAGTGCCGATGCTGGCGATCAGTATATTTTTTAATCCGGCAATGGCGGGTGCTGCCTGGAGCGCAAACTCCATATTCCTGCCGCCTTTCCCCTTTCCTTTCACCCTGACCGTGGTTTCACCGCCGGTGATGATGCAGGTAGGCGCAGGCAAAGGGTTTGCGGACGACAGCACTTCTTTTGCTATCTGTGTGTGCCAGTCGGCAGTCTCTTTTGTATCCCCTTCAATGGCCGAAGACAAGATCAATGAACTGTACCCCAGAGCTTCTGCCTGTTTTTTTGCCGCCTGAAGGCAATGTATGTTTGATGCAATGATAAGGTGGGTTACCCGGTCAAAGATTCGATCTTTCTTGTCCGGGGTTTCCACTATTTTTCCCTGGGCACCTGCCGTGATATATGCCAGGACAGCGGGGGGAATTTTTTGGATGAGCTTGTATTTTTTTAAAACCCCAAGGGCCTGGGTGAAGGTTGAATCGTCTGGAGCAAATGGGCCGGAGGCAATGACATCAAGGCGGTCCCCCACCACATCGGACACCATCAAATTGAGTGTGGCTGCCGGATAGGCCGCTTTGGCAAGGTTGCCGCCCTTGACCTGGGACAGGTGTTTCCGGACGGCATTGATTTCATGGATTGCAGCGCCGCTTTTAATCAAAAGGTCTGTTGTCGCCTGTTTGTCCCCAAGGGAAACACTTTCGGGCGGAAGAGACAAAAGCGCCGATCCTCCACCTGAAATCAGGGAGATCACCAGGTCCTTTTCGGTTGCGCTTTCAAGCAGTTTTTTTATTTTTTGTGCCCCGGTAATGGCGTTTTCATCGGGCAAAGGATGGGCCGCTTCAATGGTTTCAATGAACGAAAGCGGTAGTGCGTGCCCATATTTTACGCAAATGCACCCGGCACAAATTTTTTTTCCCAGGATATCTTCAATTGCCCTGGCCATGGGGGCCGTGGCCTTGCCGGCACCGACCACCAAGATTCTTTGTATCTGGCTAAGATCAAAGGCCGTGATGGTCTGCTGGTTTGAGCACAAGTTTAGAACATCCTTTTCCAGGTGCAAACAGAAATGGACGGCTTTTTCAGGATCAACCGCAGCAATGGCTGCCTGGTATATTTTTTTGAGATCCGTTCTTGGGGTCATGTTTTACGGCATCAAGGTTTTTAAAACATCTTCCTTGCCGATGATGCCCAGAAGCTTTTTGCCCTCCACCACGGGGATGGTATGGAAATGCTTTTCGACCATCAGGCTTGCAATTTCCGATACCGGCGTGTCCGGGCCTACGCATGTCACCTTTTTGACCATGGCCTGCTCCACCGTTGTGGCCGCCATTTTTTTGAATTGATCATCCAGACTTTTTGAAGACGACAGGGGAAAAATGCTGTCAAGAATGGCAAAAATAGGGGGAATTGGGATGTCTTTTTGTTGGAATATCAGATCGCTCTGACAGAGGATACCGACAACTTCTCCATTGGCGTCCACCACGGGTACTCCGTTTATATGGTTGTTGAGCAGAATTCCGACTGCTTTTGAAATTTCCGTGTCCGGGGTGAGGGTGATTATATTTGTTTCCATGATATCGCTGGCTTTGGTCATGATAGTCTCCTTATGCTCGGCTGCTGGTTGAACCTTCTTTTGTTTAATATACATGAATTCCCGGGACAGGTAAAGGAATAGCGTTCAATGGCAGCAGATCATTGCCGTAAAATGGCGCTGAAATTACTTTACAATCGAATAGTATTTTGGTACCAAGGTATTTTGATACTATTAAAAAGGTATGCCATGAAACTGATCAACAAAGAGTTTACCCTGCTGCTGTCAGGTCAGCTGGTGTCCCAGGTGGGGGATAAATTCCATATGATTGCCCTTTCCTTCTGGGTGCTTCAAACCACTGGATCATCGGCGAAAATGGGTTTGGTATTGGCCGCTTCCCTGGTTCCTTCCCTGGTGGTTGGTTTTTTTTCCGGCACCTTTATTGACAGGCATTCACGGAAAACCATTATTGTGGGTACCGATCTTTTGCGGGGACTTGTTCTTTTTATTTTTGCCGTTCTGTTTATTGCAGGTAAAATGGATTTTTATCTGATACTGACCCTCCAGGTGATCCTGTCCGTGAATGCGGCTTTTTTTGACCCGGCCATCCCTTCTATCATTCCCCAGATTGTGGATGAAAATCAGTTGGCCCGGGCCAATGGGCTTCATCAGTTTGTGAGCGGATTTTCCCTGGTGGGCGGGGCCATGTTGGGGGGGATCGTTGTGTCAGGTGCAGGGTATGTGTGGGTGTTTTTTCTCAATGGGCTTTCTTTTATTGTGTCGGCCCTGTTTGAATCCTTTATCCGCATTCCTCCCCTGCCGGTGGAAAAGAAAAATTCCTATGCAGTTGACATGAAAGGCGGTTATCGCTATTTGTTTGATAACCAACACCTGATGGTACTTTTGTTCATGGTCATGGTCATCCATTTGTTTGTGGGGTCCATTGAGGTGTTCATGCCTGTTATTGCAGACCGAATTTCAGAAGATGGCCCAAGGACCCTGGGTTTTTTCCAGGCAGCCTTTGGCTGCGGCACCCTCGTGATGGCCATCCTTCTGGGTATGGGGCGGGGGGTGGGCAATGAAAAATTTGCCTTGTTTGCCAGTGTTTTTTTTATTGGGGCCGTGTTTGGGGCATCCTTCTTTATCCAGGGCAGTATACCCACCATGACGGGCGGCTTTCTTTTCTGTCTTTTTTTTATGGGATGCGCTCTTGCCCTGGCCGGGGTCTGTTTTCGGACCCTGCTCCAAAGGGGCATGGACAACCGATTCAGCGGCAGAATCTTTGCCCTGGCAGGGTCCCTTGGCAATGCGTCCATCCCCGGTGCCATGATTTTCTACGGCCTTTTGCTGGACCGGTTTGATTTCCATGGGTTGCTATTGCTTACAGGTCTGCTATTAATGCTTACGAGCCTGGTATCGTTTATTTTGTACAAGGAGAAAAGAAGATGACCCGAAAAAGCATGGACCCTGCAGCATCTTCCCGGAAAATTCAACGGGTGCAGACAGGGGTTCGCATTGAAAAACGCTTGCTCAAAGTTTTGAAAGGGCTGGCCGAATACCATGATATAACGCTGGGGGATTTAATCGAAGGCATTGTCCTCCATTCTTTTGAGGGCAAAGCCCCGTTTGGCGAACAGAATTTAGAGAGAATTGCAGATTTGAAAAAAATTTACGGCCTGGACCTGACCAGTCAGGACAGCCACAACCTTGTGGAGTCCTGACCAAACCGGGTCGTTTAACGGGAGGGTGAATGGGAGGGGGTTGGGGTCTTTTTCAGATGGATGAAAAAATTATAAAGGATCAGGGCTGTGAGAATCAGGGCCGCACCCAGTTGAATCTGATGGGGAATCAGTTCCGAGGCCTGTCCCACAACTACCTGGGCCTTTATCCCAAGAAAGTTGTAAACCCAGTCCACGAAAAAACCCATTGCAAGGGAGCAGGCACCAATCATTGACAGGTAGATCACCAGGGCCCGGGTGTTGAAAACATTTTTAACAATGGTGATGGTGGCCGCATTGGTGGCAGGGCCGGCCAGCAAAAATACCAGGGCAGCCCCGGGGTTCAAGCCCTTGAGGATCAGGGCGGCGGCAATGGGGGTTGAGGATGTAGCGCACACATACATGGGGATACCCGCTGCCAGCATCACCAGCATGGACAGAAATTGGTGGTCATTGGCCCAGACCGTCAGGTCCTCGGGGAAAAAGAAGGTGATGGTTCCGGCAATAAGGACACCGATGAGAAAATGTCCGGCAATGTCAGTGAGCAATTCGCCATAGGCATATTTTAAGCCGTCCATAAGTCGCCGGGACAAGGGGGCATCTTCAGGAACACCTGCGCCGCAGGTGTCAGAACAGCCTCAGCCGCCGGTCTCTTTTATGGAAGGGGCAGGGGTGGCCTTGCCCCAAAAATTTTGGGCAATCCCCGTGCACACGGCCGTGAAAAACCCTGCCACGGGCCTTATAATGGTCAGGACCGGGTCCAGCATGGCATAGGAGACGGCAATGGAATCCACGCCGGACTCGGGGGTGGCAATCATAAATGCCAGTGCTGCCCCGTCGTTGGCCCCCTGTTTTTTTAAGCCGATTGCCACAGGAACCACCCCGCAGGAGCACAGGGGAATGGGTATCCCGAAAAGGGCCGCTAAAAATACAGGTTTGATCCTGCCGGTTCCCAGGTAGCGTTTGATTTTATCTGCCTTGAAAAAAACATAGAGAATGCCTGCAATCAAAAACCCGAAGAGCATGTAGACGGATACATCCAGGTAAATTGTCCAGGATTCTTTCAAGATTTCATATACGATATTCATTGGATATCCTTTGTTTTCAGAGCGTACCGCTTCTAGTGTTTTACGTGGTCAAGGCTGTAGTGGATAAGGGAGATCACATGGTCGTCATCAAGGGTGTAATAGACAATTTTCCCCTCTCTTCTGTTGCGAACAATTTTCAAGTTCCGCAAAAGTCTAAGTTGGTGGGAGATGGCCGATTCCGTCTGGTTGCAGATCACGGAAATATCACACACGCAATGTTCCTGCTCTAGCAATGCCAGCACTATCTTAAGCCGGGACGGGTCGCTGAGGGCCTTGAATATTTCAGCCATCCCCACAATGACCTCCTGGTCAGGAAGATTTTTCACGGTTTTGTTCACGTTTGCTTCATTGATACACTTGTCTGCACAGACATTCATTTAACACCTCTTCATTTGAGCATTTGTTCATATATTAAAACAACACCTTCCCCTTGTCAAGGGGAAAAAGGGTGTGGGGTGTCCAACAAAAGTCTGCTCTATTTGGGCTGCATGTTTTCCATGACCCTGCTGGCATCCAGAACGGCCGTGTATATCAGATTGGAATGTTTTTTCTCTTTGATAATGCCGTCGGATCCGATTTCCATGTAGGAAGGGCTGATGGCGCCGCCAATGGCATAAATCCCCTTTCGATTGGTCTCCAGGTGGTCCGAGAGCATGAGCAGGCGCTCTCCCTCCTTGGCAATCTTGCAGATGGCGCCGGTACAGGTGATCTGCTGAAGATGCAGGCCGTCGAAAATGGCGGAGGGTCCGTGGGTGCCGATACAGGCAATGACATTTTTCATGGGAAAACTCATGCCCTGGTACACATACAGGTCATTGCCCATGGAAGTGCCGGATGCCTGGTGGATATAGAGCCGGTCAATCCCGTCTGCATCCACTTCTCCTATTTTGGGCACTGCCCGTTGGAGAATTTTGATCTGGCCGCCCAGCAGCACCTCTTCGCCCAGGTCCCGGGCCGTATCCTTATTAATTTCAAATTTTTCCTTGATGTGTGCCCAATAGACCGAGGTGGCATCGCAGGCCTCCCGTTTGATTCTGGAAAGGGAGGCCACCACATCGGCTGCGGCATTTCCCCCGCCGATTACCAAAACATTGATTCCGATATAATCTTCCCCGTTTTCAATGTTTCTGGCAACGGTCTTGGCTTCTCCGTAAATGCCAAGATCGTTGGGAATATTGCTGCCAAAGGCCAGGATGATGTGTGAGGTCAGGTAAGCTCCCTTGTTGGTTTTGACCGTATAATCCGGAAAGTTACCTTCAATTCCCAAAAATTCTTCCGCCAAACAGATCTTAAGATCAAGGGTTTTTACCACAGCCCGGGCCTGGTCAATATAGGCCTCTACGGGTATCCGTTCATCGGGCGGACGGACCTCATCCACAGGAAACGGCTGGGTATACCGTTTGGGAATGGTCGGATATACTTTTTTACCCTTGGGGTAGGTATCAACGATTCCCTGCATGGGGTTGTTGCCTTTTTCCAGGATGATATAAGACAAGTCTTTTTTTTGGGCCAATATTCCGGCTGCCATGCCGCCGGGGCCGGATCCGACGATGACCATATCCAGTTTTGCAGACACCAAAGATTCTCCTCAAATAACAAATGTAGATTTAAATTCATAAAATAATTTGGGTTCAATTTACCACAGGCCCCAGGATATTGTCCATTTAAAAAACTATTTTAAAATCATGGGATTTATGGCAGTTAAGGGAGGGGATCTCCCACCCAACTCTGAAAAAAGGAAGCGCAGATGGCAGCGGATATAGTGATACACAACGGCCTGTTATTGACAATGGCGCCAGACCTGGCCGTGATCGAAAATGGGGCTGTACTGATTCGGGATTCAATCATTTCCAAGGTTGGAAAGACAGAAGCGTTTGATCTTGGCCAGGCGAACATGCAAATTGATGCCAGGGGCGGGATTATTATGCCGGGCCTTGTCAATTGCCATACCCATATGCCCATGTCCATGTTCCGGGGAATGGCCGATGACCTGCCCCTGGATGTCTGGCTCAACGAGAGAATTTTTCCTGCCGAGGCAAAACATATCAATCCCGGGTCTGTTGGAAAATGGAGCCTCCATTCGTGTAAGGAAATGCTGCTGGCCGGCACCACCACCTGCTGTGACGGCTATTTTTTTGAAGCAGCTGCGGTAGGGGCCATGGTTGAATCGGGCATCCGGGCAGTGGCAGGTCAGGGGGTGATTGATTTCCCCGCCCCGGGGGTGCCGGACCCCGGCCAGAATATCCGGGCGGCACAGGAGTTTGTGAACCGGATCAAAAACCTGTCTGACCGGATAACGCCTTCCATTTTCTGCCATTCTCCCTATACCTGTTCAAAGAAAACCCTGGTTGCCGCAAAGCAGGCGGCCGAAGATGCCGGAATTCTGTTCCAGATACATGTGGCGGAAACAAAAAAGGAAGCCCAGATGATAAAGGGGCTCAAGAACAGATCTGTCATCTCCTATCTTGCGGATCTGGGTCTTTTAAACGAAAAGACCCTTTTGGTCCATTCGGTGTGGATCACCGATGCAGACATTGAGATCATCCAAAAACGAGCTGCCCGTGTGGCCCATTGTCCGGAATCCAATATGAAGCTGGCATCGGGCATAGCTCCGGTTCCGCGCATGGTGGATGCGGGTATTGCGGTGGGGCTGGGCACGGACGGCTGCGCTTCCAATAATGACCATGATCTGTTTTCCGAAATGGACATGGCAGCCAAACTGCACAAGGTGGCCTGCATGGATCCCTGTGTCATGGATGCAAGAACCTGCCTGAAGATGGCCACAATTGAAGGGGCCAGGGCCATCGGCCTTGACCGGAAAATCGGGTCCATTGAAAGGGGGAAAAAGGCGGATATTATTATCGTGGATGTGAACAAACCCCATATGGTGCCGATGTATGATCCTTTTTCCAGCCTGGTTTATTCAGCCAAATCATCGGACGTATCCTGGGTGATGGTGGATGGGATTGTGCGGGTAAGAGACGGGAACCTGGTCTGAAAAAGATGCCGCCTGTCTGCCAGGGTCGGGGCAGACAGGCGGCTGGATAATGTTGCCAAGGAGATGGGGGGTTGTCTTAGGAAAACAACTTCCTTCATTATCCAGATTTCGTAATCTTAAGTTTGTATCTACCCATAAGGTTATTTATTGTCAATAAATATTTTAAATATTTGTAAAATATAGTCATAAATAACCATAAACAACCAAAAATAACCATAATATTGTTTTCAAGCCCGGGAATCAGGCCCTAACCCAGGAAAGAATTTATGGTTGTCACCCAGAAGATTCCGGTATATAAACCTGATCAGAAAAATGTGAATTGTTTTACAAGGAGACGCCCATGTTGCAGCCGATTTCGATCAAAGCCACCAGCCTTTCAGATGCCTGGTTTCAAACCCTTTACCAATGCGTGGAAAAAGGCCGGCCCTTTACCATCAACCGGGGATCCTTTGAAGGCCAGAAACGACTTGAATTTGATTATATTACCCTTCACATTACCCACCCGGCATCTGTTCCCCTGCTGCCCAAGGTGAACCCGGCCCTGGGATTTCCCGATCCGGTGGATGAACGGTATCTGGACGATTATCTGCCCTATCTGATGACCGGAGAAGAGAAAGAGGGTGAATCCTATACCTATGGCCAGCGGATCTGCAAGTGTGACCTTGCCTATCTGCCGGATGATTACAAACAGCTCACCGAAATTCTGATCCAGGAGCAGGAAATCTGGACAGACCGGAATATTCTGATTGAAGAAAACGGCAAATTTTATGTCAATCAGATGGAATTGATGATCTGGACTTACACCCACAAAGGGCATCGAAACAACCAGATGATCCTGCAGGTGGGCCAGCCCTCTGACATGGTTCTGGTGGATCCGCCCTGCCTGCGCCACATCGACACCCGCATCCAGGACGGAAAACTTCATTTTTTCCCCTATTTCAGGTCCTGGGACCTGTTCGGCGGTTTTCCGGCCAACCTGGCCGCCATCGAGATGATGAAACAATATTGTGCAGCCCAGATCGGGGTTGAAAACGGTGAAATCATTGCCTCCTCAAAGGGACTGCACATCTATGACTATGTGTTTGAGATTGCCGAGGCCATCAGGGGGCGGTCCATGGATGAGTTCCGCCAGATGACATGATCCAAAAGATCTGTGACACCGACATTTTTTATGAGAGTGTCGGACAGGGACTGCCAGTGATCAATATCCACGGCTACGGCATTGACCACAGCACTTTGAAGGCCAGCCTGGAACCCGTTTTTGCCGACAGAAAAGGATTTCAGCGCATCTATTTTGATCTGCCCGGAATGGGGCGGTCCGGAACAAATCCCCGGATTTTAAGTTCCGATGACATGCTGGAAGTGGTGCTGCAGTTCATTGACCATGTGATTCCCCAAGGTCAGCCTTTTGTCCTCACCGGGCTTTCCTATGGCGGATATCTTGCCCGGGGCGTTCTTCGCAGCATGGGGGATCGGGTCCGGGCATTGCTGCTGATCTGTCCTGTGATCGGATTCCGGCGTGACCACAGGCAATTGCCGGTTTTCCGGTTGTGGGAGCGGGACGAGGACCTGGTCTCGGCCATGCACCCGGATGAATTTGAGACCATTGATCAATTTTTAACCATCCAGACAAAACCGGTCTGGGAGCGATTCAACCAGGAAATCACTCCCTCCCTGGCCTTATCTGATCCAGGCCTTCTGGAACAGATCCGGGACACGGAATTCTCCTTTGAAGTGGATGCCCCAAAATCACCCTTTGACAACCCCTGTCTGATTCTTCTGGGGCGCCATGATGTCGCCGTTGGCTATAAGGATGCCTTGAAAATTTATGATAATTTTTCCGACGCCACCCTGGTGGTCCTGGGCCGGGCCGGCCATTGTCTTCAGATGGAGCAATCAGAACTGTTTTGCGCCCATGTCCGGTCCTGGCTGGATCAAATCATTTTGTGATCACAATACTGGCCATGGAATCGTATGGATCATAAGCTTACCCAAATCGGCTGAGTTCATGTTTGATCCTCTCCCTTTAATTTAGAAAGGTGATTTCGCCATCTGACCCGTGGGTCAGTTCTTTCCAGACGTCTGGAAAGAATGTATCTATCCGGAAAAATTAGAAGTTCTATATGCTAGCGCATTTTTTACCCAAAAAAGACAAGGGTTTTCCCGATTGCCAACCAATCCTTTGGAACCATTTGCAAAATCTTATCAACCCATTATGAGAATGCCCTTCTGGAGTATCTGCCGGTATCTGGATCATTGTACCGGTGGTAATTGCAGTGCAGCCCGGTTTCAGCATCAAAATACTGGCCCGGATATACTCTGATGCACCTCCCTCCTATAGACTTGGTTTTTACTTCAGACCAGGCCTTGTCCTATATTTCAAAAAGCAGTTTCTTATTTTTGGATCAAACTGTCCGAACGTTATTGTCTACTATCATTTGTTTATAATTTCAGGGGGCTTTGAAAAGTTTGCAAAACTATCAATGACAGCTTCATACCCTGATAACAGTATCAAAACAACTCCAAGAAATAATGCAATACCACCTATCGTTTTTAATTTTTTTTCACAGGCTGTTAGTCTATCATTCGAATAAAACAAAATCGAAAGGAATGTAAAAAAGCTCTTTTTTTCTTTTCTTCCAAGTGAAATTTGTAGAAAACATAACGTTCCTAATCCGAATATCATGGATAAAACACCGATGGTTTGTACTATATTCAAAAAAGATTCCAAGATTTTACTTCCTTTATAATTCTACCTTTATTGTAATGGGAATATATGCCCTTCAACAACACCTTCCTCATAATCCAGCCCTCCTAAAATTCCCCAAAGAGATCCTTGAACTCCAATTTGATTTCCACATTCATCGTAAAATTTAGTGTATGAACCTGGACCAAACGTCCATGTTTTATAATAAGATTTCCCTTTAAAGAACTGTTCTGCATCAACATAATAAATTGTGAAATCTGCACCTAAGACAGCCTTTCCACCAAACTTCACCTTACCCTTTTGTTGATTAGTGAAGGCTCCGAGTTCAGCATGACCATCTCTTATCCCAGAGGGGGAATTGATTTTTGCACCAAGGTATAAACCGCTTCCTGCCATATCTGAGCCTGTTAAGAATGAACCAGCACCTCCCCCGAATTCGATGGCAAGGCCTTTTAACCCCTCAGGATCAATATAGTTTATAGGATTGTTGTAAGAGTAGACGAATGGATTAATCCCCCCTGCCAACCCAATAGGATCAGGAGTCAGGTATCTGCCGGTGTCGGGATCATAATACCGATGCCAGTTATAGTGCAGCCCAGTCTCCCCATCAAAATACTGGCCCGGATGTACTCTGATGCACCTCCCCCCTCCTAAAGAGGTGTTTTCAATTTTCAAACAACACTTACCACATAAAAAATCACTGAAAAAACAATAAGTAACGCAATAATAATGCACTGAGTTTTTATTCTAAAAAAAAGAAACTTTTCTTTCATATAATAATTAGATATCCCAAAAAAAAGAAAAAAAAGAATCGCGAATATCATTTTGTTGGTAATTAAAAGCATACCCAGCGATATTTTTATTAGAGCTGTATAGAATAGAATACATGCAATTAGAAACAGATATGGCAAAAGTATCGAGTTAATTGTATTTTGTGTTTTCATCATCATCAATGCCTTTTAACACTTCTTTATTCACAGTGAGTTGAGGATTCATCATTTGGTAAATATAGCGGAAAATTTTCTAAGATGTCTGGTACACCATTGCCATTCTTATCAGGTAAAGTTCCGTCACCCAATTCATCAGGGCTTAACAATACATATCCAACACCACCAATCAATGGTCCACCAAATCCAAATACTCCGGCACTTGGGATGCCAAGCTTTCCTAAAATTTCACCAGATACAGCCCCTCCAGTCCAACGGCCAAGTCTGCCCCAAATGCGACTATAGCGTGTTGAATATCGAGTAAGGCCATAGCCCCCAAGAAGCTTATCCAACCCCAGAGGGTCAACCCAATTAACCGGATCATTTAGGACATAGACAAACGGATTAATCCCCCCAGCCAGTCCAATAGGATCAGGCGTCAAGTACCTGCCAGTATCCGGATCATAGTAACGGTGCATGTTATAGTGCAGCCCGGTCTCCCCATCAAAATACTGGCCCGGATATACTCTGATGCACCCCTCCCTCTTAAAGAGCTGTTTTTTACCCCCTGATACATCTCTAATGTAAAAGAACAATAAAGGTCAAATTACTTGACTATAATTTAGTACGGTGTCCCCCGATCCTATCCTCAAACAGGCTGAGATATCGGATGAAGAGTTTAATACCAAGCGCAGGTAAAGCCGGGTCTTGATCAGTTATCAAGACCCGGGACTGTTTGTGTACTAAGGGCAATAATCATGACCTGAATAAAAAACGGTAACCTGTCATCGGAATTTCTGCGGTCCCATTTACAAGTATAGCCCACAATTAGCGCATCTTTGGGTGAAAGGATTGTAATAAAAACCCTTTAAACAGAACGTAACACCACACCTTGGACATTTTATTCGACAATTAATATTGATAAATACGAGTGAAGATAAAAAAAGAATGAAACCTATTACGAAAAAAGGTATACTTATCTTATTCGAAATTGATTCTGTTAAAATGCTAATTGCAAACATTACAATTGATATCAAAACTAAATAGATGACTGATCTTCTTTTTTTTGGATAGTTTATTAAAAATAATTTGATTTTATCAGCATTCTTTTCCATAATTTCAATTCCTTGAATTAAAAAACACATCTACTTACAGGGGGCATCGGCTCCAAAAACACCTGTATAGCCTATGCCTTTTGAAATTCCGAAATCCAATCCAGGTACTACATCAATAGAGATAGACGTGTGCCAAGGATTTTCAGGAATCGCAATCGTAATTCCACCGATTCCCAATCCAATATTTATCCTTTTCGACGGCCCTGACAAATCAGAAGTTTTGGCAAAAGGGGCTATCATTACACCAGCACTTACGTCTGCAGATATTTGAATGCCGAAACTTCCTGAGATATCAAGTGTAGCAGCAGCATCAAAAGTGTGATCAATTACTCCCCCAACTGCTCCCTCGACTCCTACTACGAGTCCAGCGGACCCTCCACCATAAACCCCAACGGCAAACAAACCTAATGGATCAGAACTATTCACCGGATCATTTAGGGTATAAACAAACGGATTAATCCCCCCAGCCAACCCAATCGGATCAGGAGTCAGGTATCTTCCGGTATCAGGATCATAGTACCGGTGCCAATTATAGTGCAACCCGGTCTCCCCATCAAAATACTGGCCCGGGAACCTCAATATTTCAAAGAGCATAAAAAGATTAATAAAAAAGGGGTGGCATGTTCCTGGAATTCACCCATTTTTCTCTTTCTCTTCTTGAAGATATTGCTTTACATATTTTGAATATTTTTTTGAAATTTGGGTGCCAATTGGGTAACCGAGATACATAATACTTAAAGCAAATAAAAGATAATATAATCCCACTTTATTTCGAATAACAATTAATATGCCCATCAGTAATTTAAACGAAAAAACTATAATAACAAAATATTTTATAAAAAGCGGGTGGTTACTGCTATTGTATTGCAAAAGAATGCTGTATAATCCCATTATTCCTATCAGAGCAAACACAATCCCAAAATTTCTTATTGATCTTTTAATTTGAATGGTTGTCATAAATAATTCCAAATCTTTGCGAGATTAAGTCCATAAAAAGAGGCATTGACTATTGCAATACATGTTGCGTGCCTGTTGCAGTACCACATTCATCCGCAGTAACCCCAAAACCTGGGCCAATACTAAAAAAGAGACCAGTAAAACTACCTTCTAAATCAGTGTAATAACCAAAAGCAAAAATACCGGGAGTCCATTTATGGTATTTCATTTTTCCAGGGAAGAATTTATCAGCATCAACAGTATAAATATTGACATTCAAGCCTAAACTTGCTGCAGCGTTAATTTTGGTTGGACCTGGATCTTCCATTTTTGATGTGTAAGTGTATGCTCCTAACTCGGCATACCAATCTTTTGCACCGATATAAAAACCAGATCCAGCTTGCCCTCCCAATCCTAAAAACTCAGAGCTGAAATCTCCTCCGAAATCAAAACTTATTCCAGCTAGCCCGTTAGGATCTATCCAGTTAAGTGGATTGTTGTTAGCATAAACAAACGGATTAATTCCCCCAGCCAACCCAATCGG
>VMSR01000166.1 GCA_013792075.1 Desulfobacula sp. | reverse complement strand
TCCATAAAGATTTGCAGGGATTGGTGTGCAAACTGGAAATGTTTTAAAAACAAAAATGATGCCTCAAGTTGTTCTATTGCCTATAGGAAAAATTTTGAGGACACACGCTTATTTTGGGGTTAATTCCCTTGGGGATGTTAAAAATGTTGTTTACCAGCCAGATGCCCTATTAATTAGATTGTGCAACATTTCAGCGGTTGGATGAAAAGAACTGGAACTTATTGTTTTCTGCTTGTCTCCTAACAAACGTACGACATGATCCAGATCCATCCTAAAATTATACCGCAAATTTGTTGCCACAGAACATCTCTCCCGGTTGTTGGTTTCAATCATAATAAATTACATGGTGTTTGGGCCGCCTGCATAAGGATAGCTCACTTCGAATTTCATTGTTCCTTTTGTGACATCAAAAATTATCTGTTTTACCAATTTGCCTGGTTCCGAAAAAATGAGGTCAAACATGAATGGGCGGCCAGCGAAGTTAACAGGGTGGCGGCGTGTTGTCTCCACACCACCTTCAATCGTTTTGTAAGTTACGGTTATTACACTCATGACCAAAGCTATGTTTACGGAAGAAACCTTTACAACCACCCTTTCGCAATTTGGATTTAGTACCCAATTCGGATCATTGGCACCCAGGATTCTCTCATCAGCCAATGCCGAACCGGTCAGGAAAATCAAGATAATAATGGTCAGCACTGCAATCGATCGGATATTAAATCTGTCCATGGTTCCTCCTTGTTTAACTTTTTTTTAAATCGTGAACATAAAATTTGGGTATCCATTATCCTGTTACCCCCTGCGTCATGTAAAAAACGGTTTTAAATTTTATCTGGCGGGAAACTGTCTTTTCAGCATGACCTTTTTCAAAATAGTATTAACACATACAATGAAAAGAGAAACCGTAAAATAAAAAACCCACACAGGGATATTCAATAGCAACTATAGCGATTAATATAGCAACGAACATGCCAGAGACGGAAAGGCCTTTATAAAGGTATGGAACATGAAGGTGTCACTTTGTATTATTCATGGAAGTGCCAACAAAATTGGCCGATTGCATTGGCTTGACGAACCTTTGCCAATATGGTTGCCGATTGATTTGGCTGGGAAAAAAAAGATCAGACAAAGAATTTTTAATTCTCCAGGCTTCGGGCACAATAATGAATTTTTTAGGGATCTCATACACACCGTACTATTTTTTCAATTGCTTGGTCACTTCGGATTTAAGAAAAATAAATAAAGCTAATAAAAACAAATAGTTTTGACTTCTTAGTTGCTATCGCTATTCAAAAAATTAACTTTATATCGGTAAGGTGATTTTATTTCCCCCAAAAATTGAGCGGGAGAACCCACATAGTTGAAAAATACACTTACAAAAAAAAAGGGGGTCCCGTAAGACTCCCCCTTTTTGGGCAGATGTTACCCAAAGCAAAAACAGGAAGAAAGCATTTTCAGCTAACTTCCTGTTTTTATTATGGTACCGAAGAGAAGACTTGAACTTCCACACCTTGCGGTACTAGATCCTAAGTCTAGCGTGTCTACCAATTCCACCACTTCGGCTTAAATTTTAAAAGATGGTGCCGAAGGGGAGATTCGAACTCCCACAAGCATACGCTCGCCAGTCCCTGAAACTGGTGCGTCTACCAATTCCGCCACTTCGGCACATCTTCTACCGCTTCTCTGAAATCAATTAAGGATTGCTTAAAAGCGATGGGTAGGCTATATATCTTTGTTTGTGGTAATTGTCAAGACTATATATTCCAAAGATAAAGGGACCCATGGAATTAATCGAAAATTTAGATCTGATTAGCAGCCCGTATAAAAAGGCTGTTATCACCATAGGAAATTTTGACGGCGTTCATAAAGGACACCAGGCATTGTTTCATCAGGCCATGGAAAAGGCCGATGAAATTGGCGGAATTGCCATTGCCGTCACATTTGAACCCCACCCTTTAAGGGCATTGGGGATTTCAAGTCCGCCGCTAATCACCCGGTATGACCAAAAAAAAGAACTCATTGAACAATCCGGGATCGATGTACTGATCTGTATCCCCTTTGATAAAGCGTTTTCAGCCATCACCGCCCATGATTTCATCGAAAAAATTCTTGTGAATAAAATCGGAATGAAAGGCATCATCATAGGAGAAGATTATTCTTTTGGAAAGGACAGGGCCGGAAATATAGACCTGCTTAAATCCGAAGGGAAACGACTGGGGTTTGAAACCATTGTCTCTCCCTGGATCAATGATACCAATGAGGGAATTGAGCGAATCTCGAGTACCCGTATCCGGGAAATTGTCATGGAGGGAAATGTGGATCAGGCCATGAAGTATCTGGGCCGGCACTACCAGATCCGGGGCAAGGTTATCCGGGGCAGAAAAAGGGGCGGAAGCCAGCTGGGTTTCCCCACTGCCAACATCAAACTCCATGACGAACTTTGCCCGAAGGTAGGGGTTTATGCCGTCAAGGTTGAAACCGTAAAAGGAGCGTTTCAGGGGGTTGCCAATATTGGTTTTTCCCCCACATTCGGGGACCAGATGTTCACCATTGAGGTACATATCCTTGATTTTGATCACGACCTTTATGATACACGGATTCGTATCAATATGGTGGCACGCCTCAGAGACGAGAAAAAATTTTCCTCTATTGGGGAATTGTCCGGACAGATCAGAAAAGATATTGAAATAGCAAAGGAAATTCTGGAAAAAAATGGCCATACGTAATATTTTAAAATATCCTGAAAAATCCCTTTCCCAGCCTTCCGTTACCGTAGATGTCATAGACGATGAAATCAAGCAGCTGATCCAAGATATGGGTGAAACCATGTTTGACGACGCAGGGGTTGGCCTTGCCGCCCCCCAGGTCGGCATTAACCAACGGATTCTTGTCTATGACGCCCATGCCACGGATCCTGAAGCCAGGGAAGATATCAAAGAAATCATTGCGCTGATAAACCCTGAAATCATTGCCACCCAGGGCAGTTTTATTTCAGAAGACGAAGGCTGCCTGAGCGTGGTAGAGTACCGCGCCAATGTAAAGCGGTACGAAAAAGTCACGGTCAAGGCCCTGGATATGGACGGCAAACAAATTCAGTTTGAGGCAGAAGGCATCCTGTCGGTGATCATGCAGCATGAGATAGACCATTTGGATGGAGTTCTCTTCATCGACCGGATCAGTCCTTTGAAACGGGCCATGTATAAAAAGAAGCGCTTAAAAGAATTAAAAAAGGAAAATGAAGACACTTAATATTATTTTCATGGGAACCCCGGAGTTTTCGGTTCCAAGCCTCCACGCCCTTGCCGCCCAGGATGATTTTAAGATAAGCCTTGTGGTCACCCAGCCGGACAGGCCCAAAGGGAGGGGGAAAAAATTAAGCTTTTCCCCGGTAAAGCAGGCAGCGCTCAAATTGGGGCTTGATGTTTTTCAGCCGGAAAGTATCAATTCTCCGGAAAGCCTGGAAAGGCTTGCGGCCCTAACCCCCGACTATTTTGTGGTGGTGGCCTTTGGCCAGATCCTGTCCCAAAAGATCCTGGATATTCCCAAAATTTTTCCCATTAATATCCATGGCTCCCTTCTGCCCAAATACCGGGGGGCATCTCCCATCCAGGCGGCTGTGATGAATATGGACGAACAAACCGGTATTACCACCATGGTGATGGCCAAGGGCATGGATACAGGTGACATACTGCTCACCGCTAGCACACCCCTTAACCCGGAAGAGACCGCCCCGAAACTCCACGACCGCTTATCCGTCATGGGCGGAGACCTGATTGTCGAGACCCTCCGGCAATGCCGTAAAAACACCCTTATACCCATCCCCCAGGACCCTTCCAAGGCCACCTATGTGCCCATGCTGGAAAAATCAGATGGAAGAATCGACTGGACCAAGCCCGGCAAGAATATTGTTGCCCATATCAATGCCATGACCCCCTGGCCCGGCACCTACACCCATTTGAATAACATCCGGTTAAAAATCTTTAAGGCAATACCCCTTGACCACGGACCATCCCTTGATCCCGGGGTAATTTTCCAGTGCGACAACACCGGTATCCATGTGGCAACCGGAGAAAACGCCATTGTGATTCTCGAACTCATGGGAGCCTCGGGCAAACGAATGTCGGCAGATGCCTTTTTGCGCGGGCATAAAATTGACCTGCCGGCCAGGTTTGAAATGGTATGAACAAGGATGCCCGTTACACAGCCCTAAAGATTCTGCTGCGCTGTGCCAAAAGAACCTGCACCCTGGATAAAAGCATTGACGATGCCAAAAACGAGTTGGAATGCATGTCCCGCCAGGACCGGAATCTCTGCAATGCAATCGTCTTCGGCGTATTGCGCAACAGAGGATACCTTGATTTTATCATCCGGTCTTTTTCAAAAAAAAGCATTGAACGACTGGACGAACCGGTTCTGTATATTTTAAGAATTGGTCTTTTCCAACTTGTTTTTCTGGATCGAATTCCTGCCTTTGCCGCCATTAATACCAGTATCGAGCTTGCCAAAAACCAGACAAATATCGGTGCACAAGGCTTTATCAACGCGGTTCTGAGAAATGCCGAAAAAAACCGCCATACCCTTGCCCTGCCCGATGCGGATAAAAATGGTGCTGCCCATATTTGTGTCCACTATAGTATGCCTGCCTGGCTCACAAAAAGATGGGTGGCGGCCTATGGATATGAAAAAAGTCTTTCCCTATGCAAGGCCATCAACACCATTCCCCCCATAACCCTGCGGACCAACACCTTAAAAATCAATAGAAATGACCTGGGGGCCCTTCTTGAAACCCAGGAGTTTAATATTGGCTATACTGAGCAAAGCCCGGACGGCATTTATATTTCCAATCCGGGCAAGCCTGTGAACGAAATAGATGGATTTGACCAGGGTTTTTTCCAGGTCCAGGATGAGGCCGCCCAGCTGGTGTCTCAAATTTTAGCCCCCAAGCCCTTGGAAACCATATTGGATGCCTGTGCCGGCCTTGGGGGCAAGACCTGTCATCTTGCCCAGTTAATGAACAACCAGGGATCAATTGTGGCGGCGGATATGGAATCCCATAAGCTTGACAGCCTTGGGGCTGAATGCCTGCGACTGGGGATAAAAAATATCCAGGTCCAACAGATCAATCTGTTAACGGCAACCCTGAATGACTTTTCCGGATATTTTGACAAGGTTCTTCTGGATGCCCCCTGTTCTGGGCTTGGGGTCATGCGCCGCAATCCCGACACCAAATGGAAACAAACCTTAAAAGATGTCCTGCGCATGGCCGCCCAGCAGAAAAAAATGCTCAATAGCGCTGCAAATTTTGTCAAACCCGGGGGAATTCTGGTTTATGCCGTCTGTTCTTGTGAACCTGAAGAAAATGAGCAGGTGATCGAAGCTTTTTTACAAAAGAGAAAAGATTATTCCCTGGACACATCCTTTAAAACCTACCCCCTGGCCCATCATATGGATGGTTTTTTTGTCGCCAGGCTGAAAAGACAGGAAAAAACCCCATGAGATCCGTTGTCTATTTTTTGCCGGGAAACGATATTCATCTATTGATTCCTGCGGGAATTAAAACTAAAATAAACGTTTTTGTTGACCATGAACTTGTAAAAACAAGCATCATTGATCCCTGGAACCGGGACAATGACACAGGAGAATTATTATGGGAATAATTGCCCCGTCCATATTGTCAGCCGACTTCACCCGCCTGGGCGAAGAACTCATAAATGTTGAAAAAGCCGGTGCCGACTGGATCCATATCGATGTCATGGATGGTCAGTTTGTACCCAATATCACCTATGGCCCCATTATTGTGGAGGCGTGCAAAAGGGTATCAACGCTTAAACTGGACGTTCATCTGATGATTGAAACACCGGATCTTATGATCCCTGAATTTGCCAGGGCCGGGGCCGATTATATATCGGTCCATGCCGAAGCCTGCCCCCATCTTCACCGAAGCCTCCAACTCATCAGAAGCCTTGATGTCAAGGCCGGGGTTGCCTTAAATCCCGGCACGCCCCTGTCCTCCATTGAATGGATCATTGACCAGCTGGATTTTGTCCTGATCATGAGCGTCAATCCGGGATTCGGAGGTCAAAACTTCATCCGATCCAGCATTGAAAAAATTTCTGCCCTGTCACGGCTGCTTGCAGAAAAAAATTCTTCTGCCATCATACAGGTGGACGGCGGGGTCAATCAAAAGACCATCCATGAAATACACAAGGCCGGCGCCACCTCTTTTGTGGCAGGTTCGGCCATCTTCAACACCCCGGACTATCGGCAAACCATTCAGGCATTAAGACAGGCAATGTAAAGGTAAAAAATGACCAAACTTATCATCACTGTTCTGGGAAAGGACAGACCCGGTATTATTTCCCACATATCCACCATTTTGTATGAACGTGACTGCAACCTTGAAAATGTCAACCAGATGATCCTGCAGAACCAGTTTGCCGGTTTTTTCTTTGTTGAAGCGCCGTCGGATCTTTCCCTTGACCAATTGCAGCAGATCTTTATTGAAAAGACCGTTGACACGGGACTGACCGTCCATGTGAACCGATTGGAAGGCAACTGCCATGCAACCGATGACTTTCTGCCTGAAATTTTTTTGATCACCACAATCGGTCCGGATCAAAAAGGGCTTGTGGCCAGATTCTCCAGCATCATCGCCACTTTTAAGGCCAATATTGTCAATTTAAAAGCCGTGTTCAAAGGGGGCAGCGACCCCACTGCCAATGTCATGTCCTACCAGGTTGAAATTTTACCCGGTGTGGACGCCCAGGCCATGTTCCAGGCCCTGCGGGACAAAGCCCTGGAACTGAATCTGGATATCCGTATCCAGCATAAAAATATCTTTGACGCCATCAATAAGATTTAACACCCACATAGAACAGGAAACCTTAATGTTTGATGATCATGAAATAATGTCCACCATAGAAATGGTGAAGAATGAAAACCTGGATGTCCGTGCCGTTACTCTTGGGATAAACCTCTTTGACTGTGTCAGCCATGACCTTGGTGTATTTAAAAAAAATATCCGGGAAAAAATCATTTCCCATGCAGCCGACCTGGTCCACGTCTGTGATGCCGTGGGAGACAAATACGGAATTTGTGTTGTAAACAAGCGCATCTCCATCAGCCCTATTGCCCTTGTTGCGGCTCCCTTTTCTTCTGACCAGATGGTTGAGATCGCCCATGAACTCAATGATATTGCCAAAGAGGTCAACATTGATTTTATCGGCGGGTTTTCAGCCCTTGTGGAAAAAGGCATGGCCAAAGGGGACAAAGCCCTTATCGCCGCCCTTCCCAGGGCCTTGGCCGAAACCCAGCGGGTCTGTGCCTCGGTGAATGTGGCCACCACCAAAGCCGGTATCAACATGGATGCCGTTCTTGAAATGGCCCGTGCCATTAAACTTGCCGCAGCATTAACCTCCGACACTGACGGGCTTGCCTGTGCAAAACTGTGTGTCTTTGCCAATATCCCCGAAGACATGCCCTTCATGGCCGGTGCCTATCTGGGGGTGGGGGTTGCCGATGCCGTCATCAATGTAGGCGTTTCGGGTCCCGGCGTTATAAAACGGGCCATTGAAAGAAATCTCAAAGACCAGAAACCCAACCTGGGCGAGATAGCGGAAATCATCAAACGAATCGCCTGCAAAGTGACCCGGGTGGGAGAACTCATTGGCCGGGAAGTGGCCCAGAACCTTGGTATCCAGTTTGGCGTGGTGGACCTTTCCCTGGCCCCCACCCCGACTGTTGGAGACAGCATCGGCGAAATCTTCCAGGCCCTGGGACTGACCCATATCGGGGTGCCGGGTTCAACGGCCGCCCTGGCCATGCTCAATGATGCCGTTAAAAAAGGCGGTGCCTTTGCAAGCTCCCATGTGGGGGGATTGAGCGGTGCCTTTATCCCGGTGAGTGAGGACTTGAACATTGCCGAAGCCGCCCACAAGGGATACCTGACCATGGAAAAACTGGAAGCCATGACCTGCGTGTGTTCCGTGGGCCTGGACATGGTACCCATCCCCGGTGATATCACCGAAGAATGCCTGGCCGGCATTATTGCCGATGAGATGGCCATTGGGATGATCAATGCCAAGACAACCGCCTGCCGCCTGATCCCCGTACCCGGGAAAAAAGCCGGGGACAAGGTCTATTTCGGCGGTCTTCTGGGCGAAGCCAGAATCATGAAGGTGGCACATTTAGACCTGAAAGATGCCTTTGTCACCTTTGGCGGTCAGATCCCCGCCCCCATTCACAGTCTGAAAAACTAAGGATTTAAACCCCGGGAAAAGGTCATGACAGCATCAGAAAACTCTTCACACAAGGTCAATTACAATATTATTTTTGTTCTGACCCTTGTCCATTTTACCGGTGATTTTTATTCTTCTTTTTTCACACCGCTTCTGCCCGCCTTCATGGGCAAGCTGGAATTGACCCTTGCCCAGGTCGGCCTTATCACCGGCCTTGTCCGGTTTCTGGCCTTTATCGTCCAGCCCGTGGTAGGCTATCTGGCCGACCGCCATGAAAGCCGTATTTTTGTATTTTCAGGTCTGTTCCTTGCTTTTTTCTGCATCCCTTTTTCCGGTATAGCGCCCAATTTTACCATACTGCTTTTTGTGCTGGCCTTGGGTTCCATCGGCTCTTCCATGTTCCATCCGTCCACCACCGGCATGGTGCCCCTGTATTCCGGCAATAAAACCGGATTCTGTCTGTCCATCTACAATACCGGCGGAACCCTTGCCTTTGCACTGGGGCCAATCTTTATTACCTGGTATGTGACAAGATACAGTCTGGAAGCCATGCCCTATACCCTGGTTCTAGGACTTGTGGCCTTTATTTTCTGCTTTAAATACCTGCCCCTGCCAATTTCAGAAAATCTTGCCCATCTTGGCTTTTTGGGGTCCATGAAAGACAGCCTGGGCAAGGTGTATAAACCCATACTCCTGATCTGGGTTGTCATGGTATTGCGGGCCGTCACCGGGCAAACTTTTATGACCTTTATGCCGATTTTCCTGGCAAATCAGGGCCACACACTTTTCTCGGTAGGGCTTATCGTGGCACTTTTTATCATGGGCGGCACCCTAAGCGGTCTTCTGGCCGGCTATCTGGCAGACAGGACCGGGTTTAAACGGATCTTTATGCTCTCTTTTATTTTGATGCCGCCAACCCTGTTATTATACCTTTTTCTGCCCGGACCCTGGGTGTATTTCGGTTCCTTTCTGGCAGGTTTCAGTGTACTGGCCTCCCTGCCCCTGGGCGTTGTCATGGCCCAGAAACTTGCCCCGAAATCCCGGGCCATGGTCTCCAGCCTGATGATGGGGTTTGCCTATGGACTGGGGGGAACCATCGCGCCTTTTATGGGAAAACTTGCGGATATGTACGGGCTTGAGACGGTATTATTGTATTCTGCCTTTATCCCCCTGCTCTGCCTGGGATTTATTGTCAAGTTTCCCGACGTAAACTAGATGAACCCTTTACTGAATCCATATCAACCCCCGGACACCAGCTCCCAAAAAATCATCCTGGTTCAGCCGCCCATTGAAGAATTTTATCTGACCCGGAAACGGACCATCCCCTATGGACTTGCTTCCATTTGTGCAAGCCTGGAGGCCCGGGGATATCCAACCCGGATAATGGATGGCCTTGCAACAGACAAATCAAAACCACTTGCCCTGCCCGATGAATTTTCCCATTTGGCCTCCTTTTACGGCCGGGAGGATATGTCTTTGTTTTCCCTGTTTCACCAATTTAAACATTTCGGATACAGCTACGAGCATATCGGCACACAGGTCAGGAATGAACAGCCATTTCTGGTGGGAATCTCTTCCCTTTTTACGGCCTATTGTGAACAGGCCGTCACCACGGCCCGGGTGATCAAAAAATTTTATCCCCAGGCCTATATTGTCATGGGCGGCCACCACCCCACCCATTTTCCCCAAGAAAGCCTGGCATGCAAGGAAATAGATTTTGTCCTCCGAGGAGAAGGGGAAGTTTCCCTGCCCCTCCTGTGCGATGCCCTGAAAAATGGAACAGACCTTAAAAATGTCCCGGGCATTGCCTTTCGGGAAAAAAATAAGATTGTTATTCGGCCGCCGGCCTGGATCGATGATTTGTCAAAAATTGCCTTGCCCGCACTTTCCCGGGTAAACCAGTCCTATTACCAGCGAAACAACAAGGCCGCCATTACCATGGTTTCAAGCCGGGGTTGCCCCATGCCCTGTTCCTATTGTTCAGTATCTGCAAGTTCTGCCCATGCACGCTTTCGTCAGCGGGAGGTGACCCATGTGCTCCAGGAGATTCAAGAACAGGCCGACCGCCTGGATATCGGGTTTATCGATTTTGAAGATGAAAACCTGGCCCTGGACAAAAAATGGATACTGGACCTGATGTCCGGACTGGATGCCATTTTTAAAGACAAACCCGTGGAACTTCGGGCCATGAACGGATTATATCCCCCTTCCCTGGATCAAGAAATCCTGGGGGCCATGAAAACTGCCGGATTTAAAACATTAAATCTTTCTTTGGGTTCTTTTTCCAAAGAACAGCTGGTGCGCTTCAAACGACCAGATGTAAGAAGCGCCCATGAGAGGGCACTCGGGTTTGCCCGGGACCTGGACCTTACCTGTGTTTCCTACGTGATCGCCGCAGCACCCGGCCAAACTGCCGATGTCTCCCTGGATGACCTGCTTTTTCTGGCCCAAAGGCGAACCCTGGCCGGGCTTTCTATTTTTTATCCTGCCCCGGGAAGTCTTGATTATGCACTTTGCCGGGAACAAGGACTGCTGCCCGAACATTTTTCAGTGATGCGATCCACAGCCCTGCCCTTGGAAAATGCCGGGACCACACGGCTTGAAGCCGTCACCCTCCTGCGCCTGGCCCGCATTCTCAATTTTATCAAAAGCAGCATTGACCGCCATGGATGTCTGCCTGTTCCGCAATCGTGTACAGAGGATACGCACCTGGACCCCCAGGACAGGGAAGGCACAAGCCTGAAACTTGTACAATGGTTTTTAGATGACGGTATTATCCGGGGGATAGACAAACAGAAAAATGTCTATGCCCATAAAACAGATCATGACCTCTGCCAAAAATTTATCAGAAAAATAAAAGAAATCCCGCTCATGGGCGTTTCAAAAGGTCCGTTCATTTTTTCCGCCCTCCCCCACTGACAAAAAATGACAAAAGAGGTGCCCATAGAGACATGCTGATTCTAAGGTTCAACCGCTTTGTCAAAAGCGATGGTTTTTTCATGTGTCAGCAGTACGTCTTTCATGCTGAAGATGAGCATTCTGCATGCCTGGGTAAAAAGGCGATTTACAAGAAACAGGGTAGACAGATCAAGGTTTTCCTCTTTGCCCGTAGATGACATCTGGACAATTTGTTGAATAAACAATTTGTCTGCCTGTTCCACATGGGCAAATGCTTTTATGACTGCGGCATACAATAATTGCTCGTCTTTTAGGGAAAGCACCTCATTGATCTCATGGTACAAGGTAATCAGGCGTTTTCTGAACCGGTCATATTGCCGGTTTAAAAATGCGGAATCAGATGATTCAAATTCATCAAAATCAGGGCGGATACCCTTAAAATTTTTGGCTGAATTCATGATGTTTCTTGAAGCAAGAATCGCTCTTTCAAGATCCTGGGCAACGGTTTCATCCAGTTGCTGGGTCTGAATGAGTGAATAATAGGCGATAATGGAGGAATGCAGTTCTTTTATATTGATATAAAAATCATCAATTGACGCCTGTTTTTTTTTGCCTTTTTCAAAGGGCAGCGGTTCCTCGAAAACAAGGGTCTTGTCGATATGAAGGGATCTTAAGGTATACAGCTGGCATTCCTGCATCAGGTGGATAATTTCATTTTTCAGTGCCATAACCGCTGCTTCAACTTCCTCTGCCGGGGTATCGGCAATGTGAACACATAACTGCTCTTTTCGTTCGGGAAACAATTTGACAAGAAACAGTGTCATCACTTTGACAATCGGCAGAAAAATCAGCACCCCGGTGATATTGAAGATGGTATGAAAAAGGGCCAGTCCCACAGGACCATTGGTGGTCACATCAATAAAAATTTTTACGACCATAACCATTGCCGGCAATGCGGCAAAGGCGATGATACCGGTTACAAGGTTGAAAACCAGGTGACTTGCAGCCACTCTTTTTTTAGGGGGTGATCCGCCGATGGCCCCCAGCAGAACCGTAGCGGTTGTGCCGATATTGGCACCGATCACCATGGCGGCAGCCATTTCAAATGTCATCAACTGGCTGTTCAAGGCGGCAAGCGTGATGGCAATGGTTGCCGCACTTGCCTGCATGAGGGCTGTGATCACGGTCCCGATACCCAGACACATCCACAAGGCAAGATTCTGGAACTGCCCCGGACTAAAGTTTTGTGAAAAGCTCTCCACACTGGTTTTCATATAATCCAGACCCAGAAACAAAAAACCAAAACCGATGAGCAGCCGATTGATGTGATACACCCGGGTCCCGGGTTTAAATAAAATCAATCCGGCCGCACCAACACCGATGAAGGGGAGCGCAAATGTTTCTATCTTGATTTTAAATCCCAGGGTGGCCACAATCCATGCCGTAAGCGTGGTCCCGATATTGGAACCGAGAATGACACCAATGGCATTTTCCATGCTCATGATACCGGCACCCACAAAAGCAAGAACCATAAGCGATACGGCCGAACTGCTCTGTAACAGGGCTGTGACCAGCGTCCCATTTGCAATGGCTTTCAGCCGGGTGTTGGTATAATCACGGATAATCCGTCTGAAGGCCTTCCCGGACAGATCTTTAACTGAATTTTCAAGCAACTGCATGCCAAACAGGAAAATCCCCAGACCGGCCAGAAGTTTCCAATAATCAAATTCAAACATGAAGGCTCACAAAAATAAGGGTTGTTGGGGTAAGATCCTGATTATCATATCTTTGATCCGAATCAAAAAAGAATCAAATAAAGGATATATTTTATACCAAACCGGTTCTGAAACACAACGGCAAACTCCAGGAATGAAAAAAAACCTTCAAAACGATAATTTCGAAGTCAGCTCTTTAATTAGATGTCGATAAAGGAATGACCAGTCTATCAAAGTGTATTCGCTACATCAGCAAGATCTGGCCAGATTTCCAAAATATTTTTATCGATGAATCGGGGATGCCCTTTTCCATCCACGAAGACATTTGTTACAACTGCCTCTAACACCAAATCACTTGACTGTTCAATCACAGCTTTTTGAGACATTTTAAACCCATGCCTTAAGCGACTTTCAATTTGGGTTTCAACCTGTAACACATCTCCTATTTTTGAAGGCTTTCGATATTTTATCGAAAGCTCCGCAACAACATGGATCGCACCAACTTCATGAATAGGACCCAGCAGGTTATTTCCCTCTAAATATTGCCAACGGGCTTCTTCCAGCAATTCCACATACCGGGCATGATTCACGTGCCCAAAATAGTCAATATGATAACTGCGAACAATCAATTTGGTAATTGTTTTCATCGCTGACCTCCCTTGGCAATTTTTTTGGCTGTATAATATCCATAAAGCATGGCACACGCCAATACGCTGCACTTTAAAAGAATCCAGACGGTAGAACTATTCCCATTCATTATGCCAACTAAAGTGACAATGATTAAACCCGTAACAACAGGAAAGGTTGTCAGTAAAAAGATTGCCCGCCGTTCAACAGGGTTATGTGCCATCCAGACTAAAAGACAGGCCCACCCTGCCATCAATGATGCCGCAATACCCATGATCAAACGGGTCGAAAGATCAAAAGTTAAATCTGTATTGCCTGTCACCGACACATAGACAGCGGGCCACAACAAAGCAAGGGCCCAGAATGCGTCGGCAACAGCTCCCATCCAACAAATGGTCTTTAATATCCGTAATTGATTTTGATACCTCATGTTTACCCTAACGTTGCATAAAATCTGAAATAAAGTTCTCTGTTTTTTAAGCCGCTTTTTGCAACGCATCCAT
>VMSR01000119.1 GCA_013792075.1 Desulfobacula sp. | reverse complement strand
TTGAAAACAGATAAATATGTTTGCAGGAGGTTGCGATATCGGTTATGAATCAACCACAATTAAAACCCATTCGAAAGGAAGGTTTCAAAGGCAAAATTCCTGAACCAATTATGGAGTGGGCTTATGAATGGAAATTTAAATTATTAAATGTTATTCATCATAAAAAAAAGCTTCTAAAAAAAGAGGATTTGGTTTTTTGGTGGCGCAATAAGAATAATTTTGGAGATTGGATTACACCATATATCTATAAAAAAATCACAGGGAAAAATGCGATTTTTCAGAAGCCGTCTAATAAATCCAACCAAACAGTTTTAATGGCGATTGGAAGTATTCTACAGCACACTTCGTCCAATTCTATTGTTTGGGGGTCTGGAATAATGAAACGAAAAGTGTTCTTCCAGGAACCCAATAAAACACTTTGTGTTCGAGGGCCTATCACTCGTGAAAGGTTTATGGAAATGGGATATGATTGTCCAGCAGTTTATGGGGATCCGGCAATTTTATTGCCTAAGTTTTATTCTATTCAAGCAACTGCAGGGGATTTAATAGGAATTATACCACATAACAGCGATTATGAGTTGGTTTTAAAAATATTTCCTTTCGAGCCCTTTAAGGTCATTGATCTAAGGCAAGATGTTGAAGTTGTTTTGGAAGAGATAGGTTCTTGTTCTGTAATCATAAGCTCTTCATTGCACGGTATTATTGTTCCACATGCGTATGGTATTCCAGCTTTGTGGGTGATGTTTTCAGACGCTGTGCCAGGAGACAATGTTAAATTTTATGATTATTATCAGAGCGTTGGCGTTTTTAATCTTAAGCCCAAAACTTTGAATGAGTTACCCAAAGAAGATGAACTGTTAAGAAAAATCGTGTTGGATTTCCCTCAACCTAAGGTCTCAATTGAGGAAATGGCGGATAATGTATTAGAAATTTTTAAAAAGCATGTTTCTTTTTAGGAATCAGCATGATCAAAAAAGCAACCCGCCGATTCCATTCCCTGACAAGAGGGATTTATACTTCATTAAGAAAATTCAGAAAAGGCTCAGATTATAAAAGATGGGTATCGGTGGAAAATTTATCCACGAGTTGGGATTCAAGAACAGAACAAATAGCGAAGTTAATTGACAATGGCACATCTGTTATTGAATTTGGTGCCGGACGACTTGTTCTAAAAGTATGTCTGCCAGATGGATGCTCATACACTCCTTCTGATATAGTTGATAGAGGCAGTGGGACTATTATATGTGACCTGAACAGAGAACCGCTCCCTAATCTACAACAATATGATTTAGCAGTTTTTAGTGGTGTTTTAGAATACGTTAATGATGTGCCACGGTTGATATTGTATTTGTCTAATTACGTTGATGTAATAATCGCATCTTATGCAGTAACAGATTTAAACGAATCAAATCGGAGAACGCAAGGATGGGTTAATGACTTTAGCTCCATGAGATTCATTGAATTGTTTGAGAATGATGGTTTTCAATGCCACCACATAGAGGAGTGGAAAAAGCAATTGATTTATAAATTTAGAAAAAAGCCAAATACTTAAATCTATGCTTTAATTTACCATAAAAAACATCTGAATTTCTTGACATTTTTTTTAAATTTATGCAGAAAGTGTAAACTTGATTTGATGTTTGCCATCTTCCATATTTTTCCGAAAGGAGATTTTTGAAAAAAAGCATTCAATACCTCAAAAGACTGTTAAAGCCACCTGGGATGGATCTTCACCACGGACTTAAAAAAACTTATAAAAATTTGTTTTTCGGCTTGGGGAAAGTGTTACGAGGAGAAATCCGATTGGATTATCTGTATGGAAAAACACAATACCATCCTCTCTATCCAGTTGAAGGGGATATACCCAAAAAATTTGAACATGCATTTGCTATCGCAGCAATCGTCAGAAATGAAGGAAGATATCTTCAAGAATGGATAGAATTTCATCGGCTGGTAGGATGCAGTAAGTTTTATATCTATGACAACAGCAGTACGGATAATACAAGGGACATCCTGGATTATTATTCAAAAAAAGGGGTAGTAGATTGGGTTGAATGGCCTCATATGAATTCCTGGTTGAATACCCAGCAACTTGCTTACTGTCATGCGATCTATAAGAGTCGTTGCCATGTTCAATGGCTTGCCTTGATTGATGTAGATGAATTTTTATTTTCACCATCATACAAAAATTTTGTTTCTTTTTTGGAATTATATGTCGATCTACCGGCTTTGATTGTCTACTGGGATATGTTCGGAACCTCAGGTCACAAGTTCAGACCAAAAGGACTTCTTACCGAAAATTATACAAAACGCACAGATATATCCCATCCCGAAAATCAGTATCGTCCCCTTGTGAAATCCATTGTCCAACCTCATGAAGTGACAGCCGTGAGTAATGTTCACTGTTTTCAAACAAAGATATGGCCTGTTTTGGGCTATGATGAAAATCGTACTCCCATTACCCTTATCAGCGATATACATCCCCAAAAGCAGATCCGCCTGAATCATTATTATACCAAATCCTTGGAGGATTGGGTTTGTCGAATGAATTATGCCTGGGATGCAAGCGGATACCAGATTACCAACCCTGATGCCCCAAAGTTACGTCGGAACAGAAATGTTTTCAAAGAGATCCACAAGTTTGAGATAGAAGATACGAGCTGTCATTTTTTGTTGCAAGCCTTAAAACAACAGATAGAAAAAAATCCGATCTCAGAGTCAAGTGTGAATCTTGGTTGAGATTGAAAAAACAACTATGGAATCAGTTAAGTGTGTATACCCGTCATCTTAAAAACGTTTCACGCGTCTTGCTTTGATTTAAGCTTTCGATTTCCATCATTATGGTATCATTTTAAGGTATTCAATTATTGCAGATGGATTGTATGGCCAGTCCCAATATGTTAGACATTAAAAAAATATGAACAACATAACCTTGGTCGGTATAAAAATTTCAGGGAGGGCAGCCTAATTAGTCCCCAAATCTTTTTTCACCGTATTACAACAAACTTGAGGATACGGGTTTGTTTTGGGGATAGTAGTTTGTCATGAGAGATAACAGAATAGATATCTTAAGATTTATAGGTCTGGCAATGGTAATTTTTGCCCATGTCGGTCCGCCTAGATTTTTGTTTCAACTCAGAAATTTTGATGTGCCACTGATGGTGTTGGTATCCGGCATGTCTTTTGGTTTGAGTTATAAAAACGATGTGGCATATCTGACATATATTTGGAAAAGGGTTAAAAGAGTGGTTTTTCCTGTTTGGATATTTTTAATGGTTTATTTTTCAGTGCTTTTTTTGTTTTTTCCGGATAACAGTGAGTTAGAAGCCAATATCATATTTTCATCTTTTTCTCTCATTGGCGGTATCGGTTATGTATGGATTATCCGGGTGTTTTTTTTGGTGGCTTTGGTATCTCCCTTCATATATTTGTATAATAAAAAAATAGAGTCACATTATCATTACCTTCTCTCTCTTACGATATTCTTTGCTGTTTATGAGTTAGTTCGCTATTTTTCTGTACTGGATATTGAAGGTGGTGTTGGAACGGTTGTAAATTTAGTCATTCCATATGTTGTACCCTATTCGATATTGTTTGCTCTTGGCTTGAGAATTCCATCATTAAATAAAAGACAAATGATTAATGTGTCAATCTTTAATTTGGGATTGTTTATAGTGCTTGGCGCTATCTTGTTTTTGATTTTTGGCGAGTTCAAACCCACGCAAGCGCTTAAATACCCGCCTTCAACCTATTATTTTTCATATTCTATTTTTGTATCATGTATTTTATGGGGATTCAGTCTATCCATCGAAAAAATATTAAAAAAAGTAAAATTATTACAGGTGGTTTTGTTTATAGCCCAAAATTCTATTTGGATTTATTTGTGGCATATCCCGCTTGTGAAAATACCGCATACAAATTTTGTTTTAAAGTATGTAATTGTATTTTCAATCTCTGTTGCTATTGTTTATTGTCAAGTGTGGCTTGTGAACAATGTTCTTATAAATCTTACTTCAAGCGTTGCTGCAAGAAAAAATATGAAAATTTTACTAACGGGTTAATGTATTTGAACTGATAGAAAAATGGTTTGTCATGGGAGACAAAATTGCTTGAATGGAAGATAGAAAAAATAGGTACTATTTCTCCTGATTTTAAAATAGAAATAAAGCGGCTTTGGGAAAAAGATCCTTTCTCAAATCCATTTGCTTCCCCTTCATTTATAGAAATACTGGTGGAGAAAGTTGTTGCCAAGGGTCAAATGGTCATAATTGCAAGGGGGTATTCTGATTTGAGTATTCTTTCTGCCTTGTGGCTGTTGCGGTTGGACAAATCACGTAATCTTCATTTTCTTCAATATTATTTGTGCGATTATGCCAGCCCCATATATGATTCCCATACAAGTGTTGAGGACCTTTCCCAAGGAATTGCTGACGTTATTCAAACGATTCAACCCAGGCATATATTGCTTGAGCCCTTGCCTGAATGGGGGCATACGCTTTGTGCTGCCAGGGATGGGATAAAAAAGGCAGGTTATAAATATAAGGCGGTTCCTTTTGGCCGGGTACCCCACGTCCGAGGAGCAACAGATTCTGACGGGGTCATAAAATTTAAAAAGCTGTTTAACCGGCATCGCAGTTTGAATAATTATACCAATCAGTTGAAACGGGAAAAAGGATTTTTTTTTGAAATCAATGAAACAGGTATGCATATCGATCAATGGGCAGACCAATTTTGTGAGGCCCATGACAAGCGGTGGGAACCTACCGCTACTCCGTCAAAATATAAGGACAAACAGCCCCGGGAGGATTTGAAAAAAGCATTAAAGGCTTGGGCAAAGGATAAGGTGTTGATCCGTTTCAGCATCTGCGTGGTGAACCGGCGGATTACATTTGTGGTTGGGTTGAAAACCGGGAAGGAGATTATTTATTTCCATACAGCCCGGTTACCCGTATATAATAAGCTTGGAACCGGCAATATTACGATTCGGCTCATGGGGTTGTGGATGGCGGACAACGGGTATAATACAATGGATTTCGGTCGTGGAAATGAGGCGTATAAATATTATTTTGCCAATGAAACCCAGCGGATATGGCGTATTTATGCTTCCAGATCGGTTTTTTCCCTGTATTATCTAAAAGGCTGCATTGAAGAATATATTAGAAAAAAAGAGAGCAGAATAAAGATATGGGAAATGATTGACAAAAAAATTCTAAAATCAAAGCTGTTTAAAAGATTCTGACATGGGAAAATTCCTGCTTGGCCTGGCAAAATTTCTGTTGGGAAATTATTTTTCTAAAGGCATTATAATCGGCAACCACATCCAGGACCGGTATCAGGTCACATTAGAAGTGGAAACCCTGGGACAATATTTTGAGTTTATCCATCATGATGCGTTGACGGGTCGGATGGCAATGGCGGGGAAAAGACCGTTTTGTCTGTTTACCTTTGATGATGGGAAAAAAATCAATGTCTTGGAGGCGGTTCCTGTCTTGGAAAAATTGGGTGTGCCGGCTGTATTTTATCTTGTCACAGACAGTGTCACTTCTAACTTGCCCCTGTGGTTTGATCGGCGGAATGCCATCGTCAAGGACCTGGGAATGATTCCGGAAGAACTGAAACCGGAGAGATTAAAGAAAATGCCCCTTGCACAGATCCATGCACAATTGGATCAATTTGCAGAAAAATATTCTGTATGTCCCGATACAAATGATCCATGCGTTGGTGCCATGTCGTGGGATGAGGCCAGAATGCTTCAGAAGAAAGGCTTTACCATTGGGGCCCATACCCGAAATCACCCGATTTTAACCAATGAATCCCTGGAAGAGGCCAAAGGTGAGATTGGCGGATCAATTGCGTCTGTTACTCGGGAAATGGGGCACGACTGTGTTTCCTTCGCTTTCCCCAATGGGAGTTATACAAACGATCTTGCCCGCTTTGCGGCTTCCTGCGGTGTTAAGACGGTTATGACGACAGATCCGATATGGGTTGGTGCATCGGCAGAACCGTGGCACTTACCCCGCATCGATATTTATAATCATTATGATCCCCAAAAAATATTAATTAAGGTAGCGGCTGCATTACCCGGGTGCTTATTAAAAAATCCCAACGGCACTGGCCGGGCTTATGTTAAGGTTCGATGGTTTCATGGAGACAGATAGCACACTTACCATGGGGGAAAAGTTTGCGCGTGGGCATTTCTATTTTGACTGTCACGGTAGTGGAGACTAAAGAGTGGGTGGACAAAAAAAAATAAAAATAATTTATCTGCTGGGAACCAGTTTCAGCGGTTCTACTTTGCTGGGCTATCTTTTAGGTGCATCTGGGCAGGTGTTTAATGCAGGGGAGCTGATGCTGTTTTCAAAGAAAAAACAGATTGGTGAAATCTCTTGCTTTTGTGGAAAACGGGTTGAAGCCTGCGGGTTCTGGAAGCATATGGGGCTGTCGGAGTATCGGTTGTATACCAAACCGGATTTGTCTACCAAGATTTTGTTGTTGCTGAAATTATTATGGAATCGTCCCTTGTCTCCAATCATGAAAAAGGGGAAATGGGATGATGCAAAATTTCATGGGCAGTTAATGGAAAACATGGTTTACCATGACCATGGATCTTCCATCATTGTGGATACGTCTAAAAGCCTTTTCAGGCTGATCTATCTGATTTGCTCCAATGCCTATGATGTAAAAATCGTGTATATCAAACGGGATCTGATGGGCAATATCTCTTCGTTTATAAAAAACAGGGATAGCTTTTTAAAAGGGTTCATGAATTATAAATTGAACCATTTTTTCATGCCGCTGTATTTGAAACGCCACAAATTGGATTTTTATTTTCTGTCCTACAAAAACTTGTGCGCCCGGCCGGAAGAAGAATTGAAAAAACTTGGCAGGTATGTGGGTGTGGATCTGTCCTATGATCAGGTGATCGAACGTATTCGGGAAAGGACCTTTCATGTTTTTACCGGCAGCAACACCCGTGTTCAATTCAGGGATTTTCAAGGGATCCGGTATGATGAGAGCTGGAAAAAACGGTTGAACCGGTTCCAAAAACTGGTGATTCGGTTTATTGCAACCAAAAGTGAGAGATGAGAAAGCTGCGGGGAGGCTGTTTGGTAAAAGTATCAGTCAGGGGTTGAGCGATAAAAGGCAATATTGTGATGCATGCCCACAAAGGTCAGCCAGGAGCAGTTGTCCAGATATGCTTTCATGAGTGGATTTTTATACACTACCCAGATTGTTCTGGGATTTTTTTTTAAAGAAGCCTCAATGTTTGAGATGACCCGGATAAAGATCTCATTGAGAAAGGGGTTGAAAAAATAGGCAATGGTGAAATCGTCGGGTATGACAAAATCCAGGACATCGGCGTTCACCAATTGGATGTTTTTGCATTTAAAGCGTTTCTGATTATGCGCAATATTTTTTTTTGCAATATCATGGAGATGCTGAGATATTTCAACGCCGATCACTTTTTTCAGGGGATAGCGGGCCGCCAGATATACCATTTTCCCTTTGCCGGATCCAAAATCAATGAGCGTATCCATCGGCGTGATATGAATGATTTTGTCGATTCTTTTCAGGGTGAGCCAGTTGGAGGGTTCATACCCGCACATATCCTTGGCATATTCGAAGAAAACCCTTCCCTTTGGTTCTTTGGGGGTATCAATGCCGATATGTTTTTCGTATAGGGCAATAATCCAATTTTTAAGCGGTGTAATTAAAGCGTGCATCGTTTTCATTCTAAGAATTTTACAATAATCAGAGGGTAAAGTCCACTTTTTAGGCAGCAACTTGTCAGGCGCTTATGAACGGACCCAATTTAAGAATCGGTGTATCATGTTTTTTTGTTTCCATTTTTGGGGCCCGTAAAAAAGGGCCTGTTTTTTTTTCAAACCCTATTTCAATGCATTTTTCAAGGATTGACACCTGTTTTTGATGCAAGGCCAATCGGGGGTTGTACCCGGCCTTTTGCATGGTGTGAAAGCAATAAGATTCAATCTGCCGGATCTGGTTTTGGGTCAGGCGTTCCTGCCATTTGTTCATTGCATGGGAACGGGCTGGTTTTTTTGATAGCATCTGCCTTGCATAAAAGGTGTCCTGTATGCCGCAGAAGGTTAGAATTTTTTCCAAGCCGGGAAGGGGGGAGCTGATAAATTTTTCATAGGATAGGATCAGAAAATTCTTTCGGTTGACGGCATGGGCAAAACTCCATTTGAAATGGATGTCGCAATAAATGGCAGCATAGGGGAGGCGGCGGCCCTTGAATCGTTTGAGTTGGGATGACACCACCGCCCTGGGGTCCCGCATGAGGACAATAAATCTTGCGTTTGGCCAGATGGACAGGATCTGGGGGCACATCTCCGCCCGGAGCATTTTGTTGCCAAAGCAGAGGATGCTGCCGTCCAGTTCAAAGATGTCCCGGACAAGATCGGCAAAGGATGGGTGCTTACGATGTCGTTCGAAAAGCAGTTGTCTGTTGCGTTCAATGGCCTGGACCAGCCAGTTGTTTTGGTCCTCCCCGCTTTCCATGGCAATGAAGTCGTCCAGAAGGCGGTTGAACCCGAGGAAGGAATCCAGATTGGATCGCTGTTGATAGCATTGCCGTCCTTCCAGGGGCAGCTTGCTTTCATAGGAAAGGCGGATCAAAGGATGCTGGTTGAGCAGGGAATGCAGATAGGAGGTGCCGCTTCTGGCGGTTCCCACCACAAAAACAGGCTGGGGGCTATTGGCCATGAAACCCTCCGTCAAGTTGTATGCGGATATTGTCTAAAAAATAATCCGTTTGCTGGTTTTTTTCTGTGGTGTGTAAAATAAGGTTCAAGGCCCTGGCATCTGGTGAAATTTTTACACGGCTTTCCACCCGGACCCATTGGTCTGATCCTGTGCGTTTTTTTTTGATGGTTATTTTTTCATAGGGGGTATCGTTGTAAGCCAGGGAGGCCGGTAGTTCACCAATCAGTTGCGGCAGGTCGTCCCTGGTTTCCATGAGGCTCAGGATGGGGATATCCGTTGCCTTGAGTTTGCGGCTGTAAATCTCAAAGCTGATCTGAACGGTTTTGCCCCTGATACAGGACAGGGCATAGGCAGACAGCCTGTGGGCGAGAAAGGTGACGGGGGCCTGGTTGCTTCCCGTGAACAACGGGTTTTCATATGGCTCTCCGCTCATTTTAATCCTGAGGGCCATTCCCTTCCTGTCAGGGGCTTTCTGGATGCTCAGAATGGGGGTGCCCTGGGGGGTGGGATGGGTCAGATTGTTCCAGGTCCAGCGGACGGGTTTGCCGGAGATGTCCGTGTGTTCAAAATCTCCGTTTTGAACAAGGGTGTATTTGGCCTGGTTTTGTTCCAGGGCCTTTGCTGCAAAAGGATCTTTATATGCCAGGAAGGAATTGCCGAACAGGGCCAGATAGAATTCTGCCGGGTCATGGGGATTGATGGTCAGGGTGTGATAGGTTCCCTGGAATTTTTTCAAGTGGGCCCAGTCCACAGGCTCCCAGGAATTCCCGTTGTCCATGCTTCTGAATACGCCAGCCCGGTTGACTGCTGCATACAGAATATCCGGAAGAACCGGATTGATGGCCACGGATACGGGCACAACGGCGTCATCATTGTCTGGTGTTGGAAAAATCCGGGTTTTTCCCAGAACAAGGGCCCAGCTGTTGCCGCTGTCAAGGGTTCTGTATATCCCGCCTCTTTTTTCCGGGCCGTCTACCACAGCTGCAAAGGCAATATCCGGATTGTTCGGGTGCACGGCCACCTGAAGTGCGCCTGCCAGCTCCGGGCCATCCGCCTTGTGCCAGGTGGTTCCCGCATCATTGGATTTGAAGATCCCACCTTGGCCCATCTGTTTTTCTGCAATTTTTTTCAGGTTTTTTGCCGCCCGGTTTCCGCCTTCGCTGCTGGAGGCGGCATACAGGATGTCTGGCTGATCTCTGCAAAAATCCATGTTCATCAGGGGAAAGCGCAAGTCCGAGGAAAGCGTGTCGGCAAGTTTTGTAAAACTGGTACCGCTGTCCTGGGAGCGATAGATTCCGGCAATGGGGGTTTGGTCCGGGGCAAGGAAATTGACCAGCACATACAGAATTCGGCTGTCGTACCCATTGCCGTCCAGCAGCATCATGTCCGTGATAATCCCGTTGGGCAGCCCGTTTTTGGACGGCATGACCGGGGACCAGTGCCGCCCGTTTGTCCGGGTTTTAAACACCATGCCGCAGACGCTGTCTTTGCCGCCTTTGCCGGACATGCCGTAGAACTGGGTGTCCGGATAGTCAGGGTCGGCTGCAAAGGCTGTGCATGACCCGCTGGTATCCAGCATCTGCCGGCTCCAATAGGCCAGCGAATAAAGATCCGGGTATTGGCTGCTCCAGAGTGCTTTGACGGAGTTGCCCCTGTCGTCGCTTCGCATTAACCCGGTATCTGAAAATCCCAGATAGACCCGGTTGGGATTTAATTCATCCCACCAGGCCCTGTAGCTGGTTAACAGGGTAAGACCATTGCCTTGCCATGTATTGTCCTGTGGCTGATATCGGGTGGCTGAAAACTGCCAGGATTTTCCGCCGTCCCGGCTGGCATACATGTCTCCCAGAAGAAGATGCATCGGATCATCGGGAAGAATAAAAAAATAATCCCGCTGAAATTTGGTCCGGTGCCTGAAGTCCCGGGGCAGGTTCCCTTTGTATTCTGAATTTTCAACCAAAAGCCTCCGGGTCAGCCATTCCCAGGTGAGACCCCTGTCGGAGCTTCTGAAAAGACCGGCCCTTCCATGGGAGAAGCACCAGACCCATCCGGGTTTTTGGGGGTGGGTCCGAAGCAGGGTCACGGACGGGGGGCCTGGGGCTGCTTTTTGCCAGGTATCGGTATCCAGGTCCCCTGAATAAATATCATTGTCTGCATTTCCTGCCCACACCCAATTTTTGACAGGATCATAGGACAGGGCGGTCACAGGGATATCGGGCAATTGATTAATTTTTTCCCAGGATACGCCTGTTAGTTCCCGCCTGTATAAACCGTCTTTACAGGCAAGAAAAATCTGCTGTTTGCCCTTGTGCTCCGCTGCCAACAGCGGGGATTGGGCTGAAATGTTTTTCTGAGTGCCCGGCATGTTCTGGGGCAAAAGTCCCTGGGAAAAATCGGAAAAGGTAATGCCGCCGTCAAGACTGATGACAGGGCCCTGGCCCCGGGTGAGCCAGATGAGCGTATCCGGGGGGCCCGTGATGACCCTGCCAAAGACGGTCTGTCCGGCTATCTGTTCGTCTGTCCGGACCAGGCTCCAGCTTACGCCGTCATCTGCAGATTTGAACAAGCCTGCGCCTTGTGGGGAGGAGAACCCTGCATACCAGACACCGGGAACAGACGGATGGGGTACCAATACATCAAGGGTGGGGTGGCCTTCCGGTGCAATTGCCTGAAAGCTTGTTGCCTTGTCTTTGCTTTGCAACAGGCTTCTGCCCATATCCGAGCTGACCAGCAGGGTTCCGGTAACCGGGTGCATGGCCACGTCAAGGGTGCCCCCGGACCCTCCCGGTCCCACCTGGCGCCATAGGCCGTCTTCAACCGGGCGCATTAACCGGTCTGTACTTTCCGGCCCGGTTTTTCCAGGCCCGGGTGATTTATCGGGTTTTGAATGCCCGGAAGATGCGGGGATTGGAAATATCAGCTGGGGGGATATGGGGTGCTGGGTTTTCTCTGCTGCAAGGGATGGGGCCGGCATGGACAAAAGACAGCCCAGGCTGAAAATGACAGCCGTTAAAACAGCGTATGGAGTTTTATGGGATAGATTCATTTTTTTCACGCCCGTTTAAAATTAAGGATTATGGCGCAGTCTTTGTCTGGATTTCAAAATTTCAATCATGCCGGCCAGAATTCCTTTAACCCGCATTACCTCACTTCGGTCATAGGACAGGAACATCAAAAAGGATCGTTTTAACAAATAACCGGCCATGGCATAGCAGAACCAGAATCCGCTGAATTTACCTTTGACATTGCAGGAAGTCAAAAAAGCATATTTAGAAAGTATCTTTGACTTTGCCTTGTTGTATTTTTCGTATCGCATGACCGGTGATTCAAAATGATAGAGCCTGGCCCCGGGATTTGCAAACAAAATATGGGTTTGGGAGACCTTGTATGAGAAATCCTTGTCTTCTCCAAGGCCATATCCCTGGAAGGTCTCTGAAAACCGGGTCGTTTGAAATACTTTTTTTCTAAAGGAAAAGGAGGCGCCACCTAAAAACTCCACCCTGGAAAATTTTGTTTTCAGGACGGGGTTTCCCAAATTGGTAGAAAAGCATGACCTTAGAAAATATCCTTTTTTAAATCCGGTCATGCAGAACAATACGTCGTATAGAAACCAGATTTTTTGAGACAGAGACGGCTTTTTGTTAAAAATTTCTCCCCCGCCCATACCTGAAATATCCGGGTGTTGTTCATATTCTTTTATGGAGTTTTCAAGGAAATCCCCAAACAATTTTACATCGTCATCCAAAAAAAAGATGATGTCTCCCGAGGCCCTGTCCACACCGATATTTCTGGATTTGGTCAGCCCCCTGTCTTTGGGGTTTTTTCTGATATAAATATAGTCAATCCCCATGTGCAGGGTTTTCTTTTGTAAAGGGGGATCTGTGAGGGCACCATCGTCCACTATAATGATCTCATGGGGGCGCAGGGTCTGGTTTAAAACCGATGCAATTGCAACTTCAAGATCTCTGGGCCTGTTGTAGGTGGGAATGATGATGCTTGGCTTTAGCATGTCACCTCACCCATGATCCGTCTTGATACAGGAAAAGCTCCATCATCTGTTTCATGGAAACCGGTTCAAATTTATTGGCAAGGGCCTGGCTTCTGGAATTTGCCCTGGACTGAAACAAATACTCATTATAGCTCAGAACCCCTGTGTACATCTGATTTGAATCGCCTGCCCCCTTGACATCGGTTTTGATGGAGGTTTCATCCAAATAATAATAGCTGGCGATAAATTGATCGCCGGCTGTTTCCATTTTTGGGTTTTCCTGGGAGTAGAGGTAGGAAGATTGAATTTTGGTGACCCATTCCAGGACAAAGGTGTGAAATTTTTCATTGACCACGGGAAAATCTTCTGCCAGGCAGGGCTGGAGGCCCGGGATCAATACCAGAAATATCCAAAGCCCAATGAAGCGCCATTTTCTATTGGGCTTTGGTGTGTCCTTTTGCCTATTGTTCATTGGTAAATCCATGGACCAGGATTTCCACCCGCCGGTTTAAAGAGCGGCCGGCATCTGTATGATTGGTGAACTTGGGAGCTTCTTCTCCAAAGGATTTGGTGGAGATGCGGCCTTCACTGATGCCCTTGGATACCAGGTAATTTTTAACGGATTCAGCCCGCCTTAATCCCAGATCCATATTGTAGGGCTTGGAGCCCAGAGAACAGGTGTGGCCGTGCAGGTCAATTTTCCCATCATATTTTTTAAGCAGTTCAACCGCCCGGTCCATCAGGGGGATCATCCGGCTGTTGATCTTGCTTGAATCCAGGTCAAAGGAAATATCCCGGATCAGAATGCACTGGGTCACCCGGGCCGGGTCCGGCATGGGGATGGGTTCAAGGTCTTTTTTGAACACGCGTTTTGCCTTTACCACAGGCTTGGGCAGGGGAGGCGGCTCGGGCATGGGGGCCGGCATGGGACGGGGCGGTGCCGGCTGGGCAACCCTTTCCAATTTGGTGATGGCCATTCTGAAGCCGATTTCAGGACTTCTGTCTTGGGGATCAAACCAGGACCGGTAGGCAGACCTGCAGTATTCCGGGTAATGGGCCCAGCTTCCGCCGCGCCTGATTTTTGCCTCCCCGAACTCGGCACCCTGGGGGTCGATTTCGGCTTGGAAAGGATAGGGCCTTTGCCAGTCGGAGCACCATTCCCATACGTTTCCGTGCATGTCATAAAATCCCCAGGCATTGGCCGGCTTCTGGGCAACCAGGTGGGGGGCGTGGTCCGCATTCCGATAATACCAGCCCACAGAATCCAGGTATGGGTTTCTGCTGAAGTCGCCTTCTACAATCATGGGGCCGTTAAAGAATGCCGATGGGGTACCTGCCCTGGCCGCATATTCCCATTCCGCTTCCGTGGGCAGGCGGTAGTAAATCGTGTTTTCCATTTCATTGAGCCGTTTAATAAATTTTTGCACATCTGAATGGCGGACATTTTCCACAGGGCAGTCCATGCCGCAGTTTTTAAAATGGGAGGGATGGTCTCCCATGACCGCCAGCCATTGCTGCTGGGTGACTTCCGTGGTTTGAAGATAAAAAGACTGGGTCAGGGTTACCGGGTGCAGGATTTCGTTGGCGTCCCTTCGTATTTCCGATTCCGGGCTTCCCATGGAAAAGGTTCCGGCCGGAACCCGGATGAATTTCATCCCAATGGGATTGATGTACTCATTGATCTGAATTTTTTGGACCATCGCCGGGCTTTGCAGGGTTTGGCCCATCATGAGAGAAGATTCCATGGGGGGTGCCCCCATTCCGGTCGTTGTGGGCGCAAGATCCTCATAAAGGGCCATGATCCGCACAAACCGATAGCGTTTGTTTATATCTTCGGGTTCCCCCTGGGGGCTGTTTGCCTCGCCTGTGCCGTATACTTTGTGGTATGAATGGGGAACATTTATAAGGTATTGGTCCAGAATGGGAATGGGCGCATTGGCCCGGTTTTTGGATAAAATTCTGTTGTGGGTCTCTTCTCCGGTGGCAGATGCGCTGCCCATGATGATAAATACCAGCTTCCTGTCCCTGTTATTTCTCTCCAGAGAATCCAGATACCGAATAAGGCGGTTATATTGAAAATCTTTTTCCGGTATTTCAGCTGAATTCTCTTCGAAAAAAAGGGTGATATCACCGGTTCCCTGGTTCTCTGCAATCTGCTGGAGAATTTGATAGCTATCCTTGGAGGCCCTCATGTTTTGGTTATAGGACCGGATCAATTCCTGGGATTTTTCATGGTCATTATTATATGCTGCGATGGTCAGGTCTTCTTTGTCCTGGAATGCCTGGTTGTAGGATGTTGCAAACCGATTGGCTGTGGCGGTAATGCTTTCCTGCCCTGGAGATGGCGGCGTTGCCAGGGGTGGATTTTTTTGGGTGCTCATGCCCGTTGTCGTGTCGGCGTCGGCGTATTGCGCGATTATGGGCAGGCAGATCAGAGCCAATAGTGTTGTGAGTAAAAAAAACTTGGACCTCATTTATTATTCTCCTTCGTCTGCATGGGCAATGATATTGGTTTTGTATACGCGTCGGATTCACTACTTCCATACGTTATTTTTTTTAAAAATACAAGGCAAAGGAGGTCAGGAGACGGCCTTGGAAAAAATTGGAGATCTATGCCAGGAAGGCCTCCTTTTTTTTAGCGATGTTTATCGAAAAATCCTGGGGATTTGTCAGGCAGGGTTGGCATCTGCATATTTGCCGGATTTGTCCTTGTAAAAAGTCTGCATGGCATGCATATCCGTGTCCATGTCTCCGGTGGGGAAAATCACAGGGCCGATGCCGCCGGTTTTTTGTCTATAGTCGACAAATCCGCAGACAATGGGAATATTTGCCTGGCAGGCAATCTGGTAAAATCCGGTTTTCCACTGGGTTACTTTTTTCCGGGTGCCTGAAGGGGCAATGGTAATAATCAGGCGGTCTGTCCGGTCAAAGGTTTCGACCATGGCAGCCACAAGATTGCCCTTCCGGGAGCGGTCAATGGAAATGCCGCCAAGACGTTCTAAAAGCCCCTTAAAAGGCCAGATGAACATGGATTTTTTCCCCATCCAGTGAACCGGTATCTGAAATTTAAAAATAATCAATAGGAAAAAGACAAAATCCCAATTGGTGGAATGGGGGGCAGCCACCAGGATGAATTTTTTAATATCCGGCATCCCGCCTTTGGTTTTCCATCCGAAAAGAAAAAGAGAAACAGTGGCAAACCCGTATAGGATCGGTTTGAAGAACGGATTGTTTAAAAGCAGTGGTCGCAAAATAGTCTCCGGATACGTGTAAAAATTAAAAAAAACCTACCCCAAGGCGATGGGTGCGTAAATTGTGGCCCCCTTATTTTACAATATTAATACAAAATCACCCTGGGTGATTGCTGTGGGATGATTATTGGTTTATAAGGCCTATGTCATAAAAAAGCTTAAAAAATAAGTAAGTCTTGAATATTTTGTTTCGATAATTCCATGATATTTCAATTTACCCTTATAAAATTATAAAAAATCTCTTGACAAAAAAAAGCAGATTTGGTTATCTTAATGTAAGCGGAAAAATTGAACCCTTGGGGTGTGCCTGGTCCGTATCTCTTTCTGAGCTGAAATTTATTATTTTCCACTGTATGACACTGAAAGTTTAATTCTAATAATTTAGGAGGAAACCATGCCGATAAAAGGAAAAACACTGATTCTTGATGGATATTCAATGACCATTGAAGAATTGATGACAGCAGGAACTGATCTGTCCATAAAGGTTGAAGTAGCGGAAAAAAACTGGCCCAAAATCCGGGACTGTCGAAAACTGGTGGAGGATTGGGCAAATGAAGAACGCTGCATTTATGGTGTAAATACCAGCTGCGGCGGCCTGGTGGATCATTTGCTGCCCAAGGAACGGGACAATGATTTTCAGAAAAACCTGGTCCGGAGCATCACCACCCAGGTGGGCAAACCCTTTGAAGACACCCTTGTCAGAAAATTCATGATTGCCCGGGCCAATTCCCTTTGCCGCGGCTATTCCGGCATCAAGGAAAAAAATCTTAGGATTTACCTGGACATGATCAACAAACACGTGTTTCCTTTGGTCCCCAGAAAAGGTTCCCTGGGAACCAGCGGAGATCTGGGACCCCTGGGATGTATCGCCAGTGTCGCTTTCGGCGAATGGAAGGCCCGGATAGACGGCGTGGTAATGCCGGGTAAAGAGGCCATGGAAAAGGCCGGGGTTGAACTCATGTATCTCAACGCCAAAGAGGGCCTTTCCCTGATCAACGGCACCTCAGCCATGGTCGGGCTCGGCTGCACCGTGATTGACGAAGCCACCAATACATTGAAAAATTCAGATATTATTGCCGCCTTTGCCATTGAAACCCTTATGGGACGTATCAATCCCTTTGATCTTCGGGTCCATGAGCAAAAATACCATCCCGGCCAGTATGCCACTGCCATGAACCTGACCAAACTATTGAGCGATTCCAAGCTGGCCATTGACGAGCAGGAGCTTTCCCTGGAACTCCAGGCAGTACTCAAAAAGCATCAAGGCATTACCGTTGCCGATATTCCGGTGGAAGATGCCTATTCCATCCGGTGTACCCCGCAATTTGTCGGCCCCACCAAGGAAGCGGTAAACCATGCCCGGGAGGTTCTGCTCAGGGAATTGAACTCCAGCAATGACAATCCCCTGATCTTTACCGAATTTAACACCTTTATCCATAACGGTCATTTCCATGGCCAGCCCATCTCCTTTGTGATGGACTGCCTGGCAATCGCCATGATCAATCTGGGTGTGGTCAGCGACCGGCGTATTGACCGGTTTATGGATTCAGCCCACAGCACCGGCCTGCCGCCCTTCCTGTGCAAGGAAGATACCGGCGTTCGCATGGGCCTCATGGGCGGCCAGTTCATGACCACCTCCCTTGTGGCTGAAAACAGGACCCTGGCCGTGCCGGCATCCATCCAGTCCATTACCTCCACAGCCGATTTTCAGGACATTGTCAGCTTTGGTCTCATTGCTGCCAGAAAAGCCAGGAAGATTGTGGAAAATACCAACCATATTCTTTCTTTTGAACTCCTTTGCGCTGCCCAGGCAGCAGATCTGAGGGGTATTGAAAAACTGAGTACGGCCGGTAAAATAATGCACAAGGCGGTCCGCGAAACCCTTCCCTACCTTGATTATGACATGGTCTATATTGACCATTTGGAAGCACTCAAGGCCAGGATCGAGTCGGGTGAATTTGTAAAAAGGGTTGAGGCGGTCATGGGTGAGCTATTGATTGTTCATACAAAAGAATAGACAAAGGGGGGATGAATGACACGCCAGATATCATCTCAGATCGAAGGGAAAATCATTGCTGCCTACCAGGAAAAGTTTCCCCTTTCCAAGGTGCACCATGAACGCCTGATCAATTATATTCCGGGGGGTGCCACCCGAAGCTTAAGTTATTTCAAACCCTACCCCCTTCATATTTCCCATGGAAAAGGGGCCTATGTTTATACCCATGAAGGACATGCGCTTTTTGATGTGACCAATGCCTATGGGGCACTGGTCCACGGGCATGGAGATCCGGATGTGGTAAGGGCGGTTCAGGAAGGCATTGAAAGGGGGTCCCAGTATTCAACCCCCACCGAGGGCCAGTATCGTCTTGCCCGGCTTCTGTGTGAACGGATTCCCGGATTCGAAAAGGTAAGGTTTGTAAATTCCGGAACCGAGGCAACGCTTTTTGCCATGAGAACGGCCAGGGCGATTACGGGTCGGGACAAGATTCTGAAAATGACCGGCGGCTTCCACGGCACCCACGATAGTGTGGCCGCCTCCACCAAAAAAAATGTGATCACGGCCGGCATCCCCGCCGGCATGACCCAGGACATGCTGGAAGTGCCCTTTAACGACGGGGATGCCCTTGAACGGGTGGTTCGGGAGAATGCAGGCACACTTGCCGCGGTGATCATGGAACCTTTTTTGGGGGCAGGGGGGGTGGTGCTGCCGGAACCGGGTTTTCTTCAAAGGGCCCGGCAAGTGACGACAGCTCACAATGTAATTTTGATATTTGATGAAATTTTTTCCTTTCGGGTGGATACCGGCGGATGCCAGAAGCTTTATAATGTGATTCCGGATCTCACCACGGTGGGTAAAGTGGTGGGGGGGGGCTGCCCATTGGTGTCTTTGGCGGAAAGAATGAGTACATGAACATTTTCTGCCATGAGCATACGGACAGACCTTTATATCATTCTGGTACGTTTAATGGGTATGAAACCGTTATGCAGGCGGGCTTTGCCGCTTTGTCAAAGTTTGATGAAAAGGCCGTGACCGCCATAAACCTTTTGGGAGACAGGTTCCAGGCAGGGCTTTTAAAAAGCTTTGCTGACAATGGCCTGGGCATCCAGTCCAACCAGATCGGTTCCCTGATCAATCTGCATTTTGTCAATCAAAAAACGACCACGGCAGCCCATGTGCAGGAATCGGTTGAAGAACTGCACGCCCTGATGCACCTGTCCCTGCTTACCAAGGGTGTGTTTAACATCCCCAGGGGCCTGTTTATCCTGTCAACCATAATGACGGAACCTGAAATTGATGTTCTGGTGGATAAAATAGATGCAAGCTTAAAAGAATTGTTGCCATTGATTGAAGAAAAATATAACCATTTACTCCTATAAGTGCAGGTTTTATTTAATGTAAAAGATGAAAGAGGGATTAAATGGTTCTGGATAAAATCGATAAATTGATTTTAAATACGCTTCAGGAGAATGGAAAAACAACCAATTCCAAGTTGTCTAAAATGGTCGGGATATCTGCGCCGGCAACCCTTGAACGGGTTAAAAGGCTTGAGCTTTCAGGCGTGATCTCCCATTTTACGGCCGTTGTGGATCCTGAAAAGATTGGGTTCTCCATCATGGCCATTGTCAGTATTTCTTTAAGTTTGAGCAATCTTTCTTCCGTGGCCTGCATCAAAGAGCGGTTTGTTGAAATTGATGAAGTGGTGGAATGTTATCAGATTGCCGGTGCCAATGATTTTGTACTCAAGGTCATTGCCAAGGACATTAAGGCCTATGGTGAGTTCATGAATAAAAAACTCACCCAGATAGAGGGCATCCAGATTATTAAATCTTCTTTTGTCATCGATAATGTCAAGGAAAAGAAGAGATTTGTGCTGGATCCGGACGAGGAGTACAGAGTATAGAGAACCTTTGGTATGGGTATTGGGGGTTTTCTGATGAATGAATTTTTTTAAAGGAGAACATCAATATGGATGATAAAATTATTATAACAGCAGCGATTACCGGCTCAGTCCATATCCCGACCATGAGTGATTATCTTCCCATAACCCCGGATGAAATCGTAGAGGATGCAGTGCGTGCATGGGAAGCCGGGGCCGCCATCGCCCATATCCATGTGCGCAATCCTGAAACCGGCATGCCCGTGTCTGATCCGGATCTGTTTGTGGAAGTCCATACCAAAATCAAGGCACGGTGCAACATGGTTCTTTTGCCCACCACGGGCGGCGGCATGAACCAGACCACAGAGGAAAAACTTATTCCCATTAAACGATTGGAACCGGAAATGTGTTCCTTTGACCCGGCACCCTTTAATTTCGGTATTTTCCAGATTGCCGGCCGGTTTAAAACTTACAAGCATGCCTGGGAAAAAGAATATCTGGAGTTGTGCAAAAATGTGACCTTTCGCCCCACCTTTAACGATGACATTATCTATGCCAAAACATTTCTTGAAATTGATACCAAGCCGGAGATTGAAATCTATGAGCTGGGGCATGTTTCCTATGTAAAATGGCTTATGGAGGAAAATCTGGTAAAAACACCGGTTCATCTCCAGTTTGTGTTTGGTCCCATGGTGGGCTGGATGAAGCCCTCCGTCAAACACCTGGTGCTCATCCATGATGAAGCCAAGGAGGTTTTGGGGGAAGAGAATTTCACCTGGTCCGTGGCCGCCGGCGGACGGTTTCAGATCCCCATCACCACCACCGCAATTGCCATGGGGGCTCAGAATGTCCGGGTGGGACTTGAAGATTCAATCTATGCGGGCAAGGGCATCATGGCAAAGGCCAGTGCCGATCAGGTCACCATGATCAAGAACGTTGCAAAGGAAATGAGCCTTGTGCCTGCCACATCCGACGAAGCAAGGGTCATCCTCGGACTTAAGGGACTTGATAAGGTTAATTTTTAATTCAGGACGCGCCACCGTGAGAAAATTGAAAAACAATAGGGAGACAGGTTTTATTAGGATATAAATACAAAACAAAAAGGAGAAGATCGTTGAACTACTCTGGTTATGCTTCAATCCATGCAAGACATATTCCTGATAAGGTTTGCCTAATTGAAAGAACCCCGGCCAATGGGACGCGGCGCTCTTTTACCTGGCAGGAATTTAATGACGAGATCAATCGAACTGCCAATTATCTGGCAAAGGTATTAAAGGTCAAACACGGGGATTTTGTCATGCACCTCCAGAACAACTCCCTTGAATGGATGGTCACCTATTTTGCCATTATTCGTCTGGGGGCAGTGGTTGTGCCATTGAATTTCAGGTTTGAAAGTTCTGATATCCTTTTTGCTGCCGGCGTCTGCAACCCGGATGTGTTTATTTTCGGCGCAGAATTTATCGGTGTGGTTCAACCGATCAAAGAAAAGCTTACCACGGTTCAACATTTCATCTGCGTCGGGGAAGGGGTTCCCGGCGATGTCATTGATTTCAGCGTGATACAGGCGTATGCAGATACCTCCGACGCCCTGGTGGAAGTGGACCGCGACCACTCTCTTGCCATGATGTTCACCTCGGGAACCACGGGAAAGCCCAAGCCGGTTCTGCACACACATTTTTCCTTGAACAATACCGCCGTGGGCAACGGCATGACCTATTTTGTCCAGAAAGACGATAACTACCTTATTTTTCTGCCTTTGTATCATTCCGGGACCATGTTTTTATGGGCACCGTTTTATGCCACCGGCGCCTGCGGCACTATTATCAGGGATTTCAGGGATCCCAAATGGATCATTGAAGCCATTGCAGCCGAAAAATGCACGGATACCCTCTTTGTAGTGCCCATTGGCATCGCCATTTTAAATGCCATTGAAAAAGGAACCCTTGATCTTGGAACCTTTGATCTTTCCTCCTGGAAATATATGGAGATCGGTGCCCAGCCGGTTCCTTTTGAGGTTATGAAGCTTTTGGTTGAAAAACTGCCCTGTGCCGTATCCAATATATATGGTATCACCGAGGGCGGGGGCGGCGGTACTTTTAACCTGTATCCAAAGGATGTTCTTGCCAAGCCCGGTTCTATTGGGAAGCCCACATTTGGTGTTGAGGCAAAAATTACGGACCCCATGGGTGATGAACTGCCCGATGGAGAGGTGGGGGAGTTGATTTTTAAGACCCCGCGCATGATGCGGGAATATTACTCCAATCCCGAAAAAACAAATGAAACCTTAAAAAATGGTTGGCTTTACACCGGAGATCTATTAAAAAAAGACAAAGACGGATATTTTTATATTGTGGACCGTATGAAGGACATGATTACCAGTGGCGGTGAGAATATTTTCCCTGTGGAAATAGAAGATGCGCTCATGGATCATCCGGATATTGAGGATGTTGCCTGTATCGGATATCCGGACGATCGGCTGGTGGAAATCGTTCTGGCGGTTGTCCAGATAAAAGAGGGTCGAAACTTGAGTGAAGAACAGATTATTGAATTTGCCAAATCAAAACTTTCATTGTACAAGGTACCCAGAAAGGTCATTTTTGACCAGGTGCCCCGCAACCCAACGGGAAAATTGATGAAACCCCAGCTGCGGGAGAAATTTACCGGACGGAAGGAGGCATTTAAACAACTGGTTTAAAGTTCATTTATGCCATACCCTATTCCCCATTGATCCTGAAACTGCGCTGAGAGAAAGCCTTGACCTGAACTTGGATTGCTGATACTTCGATATACTTTAGGTTTACCAAATTCCAAAAGTTGAAACCGGTGCAAGAACATTTGGTTCTGCACGGCAAATGATAAAAACTTTTTAAAGGAAAGGAACTTAAGTATGAAAATTCGAACATTTTTACTATTATCGCTTGTTTTAATAGTGGGATCTTTTATGTTCACTTCTCCTGTTCTCGCTAAGGCCGCCCCCTCCCTGGACAAATGGAAACCCGATTTCGACCCAAGTGGTGCCGAGTACAAATGCATTGTTTCCAATGTATCCACCCCGGGGCTTGTGGGAACCCTGGCTGGCTTTGAAATCCGGGATGAGGTCTGGAAAAGAACCAATGGTAAAATTTATGTGGATTTTAAACCCTTCTCCATGCTGGGCGGAGAGGTGGAAGTTCTCAACATGGTTCAGATGGGAGCCATTCAGGGTATGGGCGTCTCATCGGTGGCCTCCACAAACCTGGGCCCAAGATTCGGTGTTGTCAATCTTCCTTTTCTTGTGAATTCCTTTGAAAAACTGGAAAATTTCATCAATAACAAAACATTGTTCAACCATTTTCTCATGGCCATGGACCACCAGGGGATAACCGGATTGGATATTACCGGTTATGGTAATTACGGATGGGCCACAACCGAGCCGGTTCGAAACATTGAAGATGCCAAAAAAATCAAATTCAGAATTGCAGAAGCAGCCGTGAATCAGCTCAGTTACAGAAACTGGGGATTCAATCCTGTTTCCATGCCCTGGCCCGATGTACCCGTTGCCCTGAAGCAGGGCGTTATCACTGGCCTGGATCATACCCTTACGGTCTGCAATGTGACCAAAAAATTTGAAGTGGCCAAGTATTTTACCCAGATCAATTATGCCCAGGGTCTTTTTATCTGGATTTTTAACAAAGCCTGGCTGGCAAGCCTTCCGGCCGACTTGAGAGAGACCTTTGTTGCAAGTGTTCACGATATCTGTGCTGCAAGCAGGGTAAAATCTTTGACCGAAGAGAACACCAATATTGAAGCCGCAAAAGCAGCCGGGGTTGAATTTTTTCAGCTGTCTGATGCGGACATGGCAACCTTGGCCGATCAGAGCAAGGGAACCTATGAGAAATATGCGCCTGAAATCAACCAGATTTACCCTGGTGACACCTATAAACCGGCTGATTTCCTGAAAGAAGTTCAGGACTCACTGAAATAATCGTTGTTGGCGACTATCTGTTAACTTTTATTTAGGACTTGGTTTATGCTTGGGAAAATGCTTAAAAAGTTTGACAACATGGTGACCCGGATCGAAGAATGGACACTTTTTGTCATTGTCATTGCAGCGCTGCTGTCTCTTTTTGCAAACGTGGTATTGCGGTATGGGTTTAATTACACCCTGGCCTGGAGTGAGGAACTGGTTCGTATCGTGATTATTTACTCTACCTTTGTGGGTGCCAGCGTCGCCGTCAATCAGAGGGCGATGATCCGAATTGATGCCGTTGTCCAGATTTTCCCAAAGCTTAAACCGGGCCTGACGGTTTATACCAGCCTCCTGATGCTTCTTTTTTCAGGCATGATGGTATATTACGGGTACCAAATGACACATCTGCAATATATGACCCATCAAAAAACCATTATCATGCAGATACCGCTTGTGATTATCTATGCCATCATGCCCGTCATGGGCGTGATGGTAGGTATCCGAACGGTTCAGGTGATGATTCAAGATTTTAAATCCAGATAATAAAGGGGCCTTTTTTCCATGCAGATGAGTGATTTGATTATTCTATTTGTCCTTCTGGGGCTCATGAGTACCTACGTGCCGGTTTTTCTGTGCCTTTTCTTTACGGCAAGCATCGGATTTGTTTTTTTTCAGGATATGCCCCTGGCACTTCTGGCCCAGACCCTGTTTCGAAGTCTTGACAGTTTTGCCCTTGTGGTGGTGCTGTTTTTTATTCTTTGCGGGAATATTATGGCCAAGGGGAAAATGGTTGAAAAGCTGATGAATCTGGCCAATGCCCTTGTCAGCTGGCTGCCCGGGGGATTGGGTATGGCAGGGGTCATCGGCTGCGGTCTGTTCGGCGCCATATCCGGATCAACGGTTGCAACGGTGGTGGCACTGGGGGGCTTTATGATTCCGGCCCTGATCAAAAACGGGTATGATGAAGACTATACCCTGGGACTGATGACCACCTCCCCCAACCTCGGGGTTATCATTCCCCCGAGTATTGCCATGATTTTTTATTCCATGATCAGCAATCAGTCCCTGGAAGGCTTGTTTATCACGGGATTTGTTCCAGGCATTATGATTATCATCTGTGTTTGTATTTATACCTTTTTGCTCTATCGAAAAAGAGAGGACATCCAGCGGCTTCCGGCCCCGAACTTCCAGCAGCTTTTCCACATTTTAAAGGAAGGGTTCTGGGCGATTATGCTCATTGTGATCATATTCGGCGGTATTTTTTCAGGCTTGTTTACTGCCAATGAGGCGGCGGTTGTGGCAAGCGTGTATGCATTCTTTGTTGAGTATTACATTTATAAATCAATGAATTTTGCAGACATCAAAAATGTGACCGTAAGCTCTGCCGTTACTTCGGCAACCCTGTTGCTGATTGTGGCTTCGGCAACCTGTTTCGGCCGGTACCTTACTTTTGAGAACATTCCCAACCGGGTGGCCGAGATAGTGGTGGCCAATATCAGTTCTCCCATCGTATTTTTGCTGGTCATGAATATTTTATTACTGATTATCGGCATGTTCATGGACATTATATCTGCGACATTGATTCTGGGACCGGTCTTTATTCCGCTTCTGGGGCCCTTTAACGTGGATCCCATGCATTTTGGGCTGATCATGACCGTGAATCTTGCCATCGGTTACTGCACCCCGCCCATGGGGGTCAGCCTGTTTATCACGGGGGCCCTGGCCAAGCGGGATATTATTTATGTGTCCCGGGCAGTCTTGCCGTTTCTGGCCATCCAGATCGGGGTGCTCTTCTTTTTGACCTATTGTCCAAGTATAGTGCTCTTTTTGCCCAAGCTGTTCGGATATTATTAATTTTTGGCCAAACGGCAATGGTCAATGGATTTGGATTTCCATAAGAAAAGCCGGAATCAGAAGATATTTTTCTGATTCCGGCTTTTGGGATTTTATCGGATGGGTTAAATGCCCTTGTCAACAATGTTCGGGTCGTGTAGAAGCCTCTCTTGGATGCCTTTGGAAATCTTCCAGTTTTTTTCAAAATCATCCCAGAAGGCCTGATCATTTTCCTTCCAATTGTTGCCGAAACGCAGGTTAAAGTGGCTGCCCAGCTTTTCAAACAATAGCTTCCATGTGGGTTTCCCTTTATTGTGAGCCCCTAAGAGATCAGAGATCAGGGTGTCCAGTTCACTTAAATGCTCCTTGGACAGGTAGGAAATGGCCCCTTTTTTAATGGATTCCATCAGGGATTCCGGGTTCAGGGAATTGGCAGTGAGCATCACAGCCGGAATACCCCGGCGTACACATTCTTCCAAAAGCTTGATCCCGTTTACGCCCATGATATCGAGGATGGCCAGGTCGTAACGGGTCTGAAGGATCATTTCCGAGGCGGTTTCATAGTCCTGTGCAACATCAACCTTTGCCGGATCAAGAATTTCCTCTATGGTTTCAATCACATCCCATTCATCATCCACGGCCAGAATGTGTTTGCCCTTGAGAAAGGAATTGGTTTGCGTCATATGATTTTCTCCCTATGAATTGTATGCAATAAGGAAATACAACATTTTCTTATTATTGTTTCGTGTTTATTGATATTACACTATAATAATTAACTATATCTATTTTTATTCCTAATATAAAAAATTATCGAAACCCAGCTTAAAAGTCAAGGTAATTAGGACCCAAAAGCAAAATAGAATAAGATAAAATGATGACAGACTATTTTGTCCCTGACAATTGCATACCCCAAGAATACCAGGATTGGTTTCAATTGACAAGGGTACTGATATGAGACGGATATGATCCATAGGATCTTGGCTCTTGAGGTTCCAGAGCCACAGCGTTCATGGGCCTTTGCCGGATAAAAAGCATTGACTGGAAAAAAAGGAGTCTATATGGTGGGGCTGGTTCTAGTGTCACTGTGCAAAAAAGGAGGGGAATGGAACCCCAGAAAATATTTAAAGCCGGTGTTGTTCAGTTTGATATCATCAATGGTCAAATAGAGACCAATATGGAGCTTGTGTTTGCAACGCTTGGGGATCTGGCTTCCCAAAATGTCCGTCTGGCAGTTCTTCCGGAACTCTTTTCCTGCGGATTTGACAATAGGCATTTAAAAGCGCATTCGCGCCATACGGCCTCCATTCTGGAACGCTTGTCCGGGTTTGCAAGAGCCCATGGCATGGCCATTGCCGGGAGTCTTCCTGAATCGGCCAACGGGCAGGTTTACAATACCATGTACTTTGTGGATACAAACGGATCTGTCAGGGAAACCTATAGAAAACTGCATCTATTCAGGCTGACCAATGAACACCTGTTCTACGGGGCCGGAGACAAGGCCGTAACCATTGATACCAGTCTTGGGCGAATGGGGTTAATGATCTGTTATGATTTACGGTTTCCCGAGCTGGCCCGCAAGCTTTTTCTGGCCGGTGCAGAGATGATACTTGTTTCTGCCCAATGGCCGTCTCCAAGAAAGCATCACTGGCATCATCTGGCAGTGGCCCGGGCCATTGAGAGTCAATTGTATATGGTCTGTGCAAACCGGACAGGAACAGACGAAAGTCTGGCCTTTCCCGGTATGTCCATGATAGTAGACCCCTTGGGAGAAATTATTGCAGATGCCGGTGCATTCAATGGGACAGCTGTGGCACCCATTGAGATGGAACGGGTGGCCCAGGCGCGGCAAATGATTCCCTGTTTAACCGACAGAAGGGCAGATATCTATGGACAATAAAACAGGTAAAATAGTTGGCTTTGACGAAATCAGGTCCCTGGCAGATGTCTACCGGGCCGGCCGCAAACGTATTGTGTTTACCAACGGGTGTTTTGATATCCTCCATGCAGGACACGTCTCTTATCTTTCCATGGCGGCAGCCCTTGGCGATGTTCTTGTGGTGGGACTCAATTCCGACCTTTCGGTAAAAAGAATCAAGGGGGAAAAACGCCCGATAATTGGTGAGGCCCACAGGGCCTGTGTGATGTCCGCCCTTGAATTTGTGGACCATGTGGTTCTGTTTGATGATCCGGATCCGGGTCAATTGATTGAAACCATTTGTCCGGATATCCTTGTCAAAGGGGCGGACTGGACTGAGGATAAGATCGTGGGAGCTGCCTTTGTCAGGGAAAACGGGGGCAGGGTGGAACGAATTGTCCTGGAACCCGATATTTCCACCACAAAGATCATTGAACGGATCGGCAGGCTTTATTATGGGCAGATCTGAAATTAAAGCCTTTGAATTTGAACTGTTTAAGGATTATGCAGACCTTTTTTGCGCCGTGTTTTCACGGGCAGGGGGTGTGAGCTCCCTTTGCTTTGATTCGTTGAATGTCGGGTTGAATTCAGGGGATGAACCTTTGGCCGTTGCAGAAAACAGGCGTCGCATACTGGCAAGAACAGGGACCGAACAGGCGGTTTTTTTGAACCAGGTCCATGGGACAAAGATCCATGTGTTCACCGGAGAGAACCCTCAAATTCCCATTGTTGCAGATGGGGTGGTAACGGACAGGCAAGGCGTCGCGCTCATGGTCCAGGTGGCAGACTGCCAGGGGGTATTGCTGTTTGATCCCCAAAAAAAGGTCATTGCAAATGTTCACTCCGGATGGCGGGGCAGTGTTCACAATATTATCGGGAACTGCATTGATGTGATGGTAACAAGGTTCCAGTGTGATCCTGTGCATATCCGGGCAGGTATTTCTCCGTCCCTGGGACCCTGTTGTGCCGAGTTTGTCAATTATAAGGATGAAATACCGGAATATTTGTGGCCCTATAAACTGCCGGATGGACCCTATTTTGATTTTTGGAAAATTTCCCGTGATCAATTGATGGAAAAAGGTGTGAAGCAGGAAAATATTGAGACAATGAATATTTGTACCCACTGCAGTACAGATACTTTTTTTTCCTATCGCCGGGAAAAAAAAACCGGCAGGTTTGCCTGTGTTATATCATTGAAGAACTAGGGCGAACAGGTGATCATTGTTTGGGGTCCTGGTTAATTATATAGTAAAGAGCATATGAATGGAAAAGACAGAGAAAATTTTGTTAACCCAGCGTGTGACGGCGTCGGGTTGAGCGGCCAAACTGGATCCAGGGACGCTGGATCGAATTGTTTCAGGGCTTGATATATTATCCCATCCGGATTTGATCGTGGGGCTTGCCACGCCGGACGATGCCGGGGTTTTCAGGCTCAATGACCAGACCGCTCTGATCCAGACCCTGGATTTTTTGACCCCGGTCACAGATGATCCCTATGAGTTTGGTCAGATTGCGGCCGCCAATTCCTTAAGTGATGTTTATGCCATGGGCGGGACCCCTTTGACAGTGATGAATATCGTCTGTTTTCCCAGTTGTGATCTTCCCGAGGATGTTCTTGCCCGGACATTAAAAGGGGGGCAGGACAAAATCAATGAGGCTGGTGCCGTCCTCGTGGGCGGTCATTCCGTGGATGACCCGCAATTTAAATACGGACTTTCCGTCACCGGGATTGTGCATCCGGACAAGGTGCTGACCAATTCCACTGCAAGGGTAGGTGATGCCATCATTCTGACCAAACCCATTGGAACCGGCATCATGTCAACGGCCATCAAGGCAGGCCTTGCAGAAGTAAGTCATATCCGGGAAGCGGTTGCCGTTATGTCATGCCTCAATCGATATGCGGCCGAACTGATGGCAAGATTTTCGGTTAATGCCTGCACCGATGTGACAGGATTTGGACTTGCCGGCCACCTCATGGAGATGGCAAAGGGAGCCAAAAAACAGATAACCCTTTATTCACAAAAGGTTCCTTTGCTGGAGAATGTTTTCGCCTTTGCCCAAATGGGGCTGGTTCCGGCGGGTGCCCATAAAAACAGGGCATTTTTCAAGGACTTAACGCGGATTTCTCCTGCCCTGCCCCTGGCACTGGTGGACCTGATGTTCGATCCCCAGACCTCGGGTGGGCTTTTGATAAGTTTGAAAACAGAGGATGCTCCTTTCTGTGTGGCACAAATGGAGAAAATCGGAATAAACGCCCGGGTTATCGGCGAGGTTACCAAAGAGAACAGCACAGGGTTTTTGGATATTATTTAATGCTTTTTTCACATTGACTTGAGTGGATTCATATGATATTTGCTCTCAAGATAAATTGATCTTTGTAAAGTCAAAGACCGATCCTGGACGCTGTAAACAGGGAGAGGCAAAAGGATGAAAAAAGAAACCGGCAAGACCATAAGAGAACTGGGGTATTTTGCCAGTCTTGGCATGTCAGTGGCGCTTTCGATTTTTATCGGCCTTGGTATCGGGATTTGGCTTGATAAAAAGTTTGATACAGAACCTGTTCTTTTGTTTGTGGGGCTGGCCTTCGGTATTGCCGCAGGCTTCAGCAACATCGTCAGGGCAGGGAAAAAAGGGCAGAAGTATTAATGCAGGATCTTCAGAAAATTGTTAATTTTGTCACCAAAACCAATTGGTTGCTGTTCATGGGCAGCAGTTTACTGGCACTGATGACAACCCCGACCAAGGTCTCATTGGGGGTGTTGTTGGGCGGTCTGATTGTGGCAGTCAATTTTCAATTATTGAAGAAAACAATTGTTAATAATTTAAGCCCTGAAGTGGTATCCGTAAAAGGGCGTTCCCTTGTGGGGAATGTTCTGGTGAAATATTATATCCGATTTGTAATAAGCGGCGGTCTCATTTTTCTGCTTATATCAAACCATATTGTTCATCCGTTAGGCCTTTTGGCGGGACTTTCGGTGGTTGTTGCAAGCATGTTTCTGGCAACGTTGCTTGAGTTAACGAGATTATTTTTCAAGGAGGCGGTATAAGGTGGAACATCCATATTTGTTACTAACGTCATTGTTTGGAATGCTGGGAATGGGAGAGTGGGCAGCAGCCCACCCGCATGTTACCTATATGTGGCTGGCCATGATCATATTGATATTTTTTGGCTGGATAGCAGGGAAGAGCGTTTCCATGGTCCCGAAAACTGCACAGAATGTTTTTGAGGTGCTGATTTCAGGCCTTGAAGAATTCATGGTAACAATTACAGGTGACGAAGGCAGAAAATCTTATCCCCTGGTTTTGACCATCTTTTTGTTTGTTCTTTTGGGAAACCTCATGGGGCTTGTTCCTAGTTTTTTCCCGCCCACCGCCAATATTAATACCACGCTCGGGCTTGCCTTGATTGCTGTATCCTGGAGCCATGTGGTGGGAGTACAACGCCATGGTATCAAATATATCAAGCATTTTCTAGGGCCTGTTCCGGCCATGATTCCCTTGTTTCTCCCCATTGAAATTATCGGACATACCGCCAGGGTTTTGTCTCTTACCTTCCGTCTTTTCGGCAACATGGCAGGACATGAGCTGGTTGTGGGCATCCTTCTGGGCTTGGGCGGCATGTTTCTGGCACCGCTTCCGGTTATGGCTTTGGGATCGTTTGTGGCCCTGGTTCAGGCGTTTGTGTTCTTTCTCTTGGCAACCATGTATATTGCAGGCGCCATTGAGGAATCTCATTAAATAGGTTGTTTTACGGGTACTTGGAAGAAGCCCCCGTTATTATTTATATTAATTAATTGTTATAAGGAGTAAAACATGGAATTTCTAGTTGGTAGTGTATGGGCAGCAGGTCTTGCAATCGGTATCGCCGCATTCGGTTGTGGTATTGGTCAGGGTCTTGGTCTTGCAGGCGCAATGAGCGGTATCTCCAGAAACCCTGAAGCAGCCGGTAAAATCCAGGTAAACATGCTGATCGGTCTTGCCATGATCGAGTCCCTTTGTATTTATGCACTTGTTGTATCCCTTATCCTCATGTATGCTCATCCTGCTCTGAAAGGCGTTATTGCCACAGTAGCCGGTCACTAAGCCATACGACTGAATAGGCTTTACTTTAAAGGTGCAGAGCTGTTGGTTGGCTCTGCACCTTTTTTTATATTTTCACCGTCCCCTTATTATTTTTCTTGCCTGGACCCGGTATAACTGGTATGTCTCTGATATGTTATGTATTATTTGCCATAAATTCGGCTTAAATGAACTTTTTGCCGATGGGGAAGGTGGGTAATGAAGAATACCTCAATTGAGTTTTGCCTCATTTCCGATGAAAAAGAAGAGAATTCACAGGTCCGGCGATTTTTTCGCGTTCCCGTTTCCGACAAAGAATCCGTCCGGGTCCGTATCCGGCAAAAAGAGTATGGAGTATCCAATATCAGCAGGGGCGGAATCGGTATTGGCCCTGGCAGTCGGCCGGAGTTCGAATCCGGTGAAATTCTTGTCGATTGTGAGTTGATACTGGCCAACGACCGTATAAACGGATTAACCGGAAAGATTATCCATTGTTCTTCGGCTGACACCGGCCAGTTGCGATATGGGATTCAATGGATAGACCTTCAGACCGGTCAAGCCCAGGCCTTGGATGAAATCATTTCCCGGATGAAGCGTCTGGTACTTGAAAACAATGACCGGAAGATATCCAAAATCCAAGAAACAAAAACATGAAAAAAAAAGATATTATGGAACGCATTCTTGCCGATAAGGATGAAACGGTTTCAACCCGGAATCGTGAATTGGATTGTCTTATTTATCGCAATGATGTTGAGATGAAAAACCAAGAATTTGTTTGTCAGACAGAGGCTTCCTGGAAAATTTCAAAGGACAATGTATCGGTTGAAGTCTGGGAAGGTAAGGCAAAGATAAATGTGAGAGTCTCCCCCGGAAGCGGTCCCAATATTTCCATGAAAAGGATTGCCAGTATTATAGTTGATGCTATTCTTGAGGAATTGAAAAAGGAGGGATAGTGGTGATTATTACCTGTCCGAAATGTGCCAGAAAGCACAAAGTGAACCCGGACATCATCCAAGTCCATATTGATTCCGGAAAAAATATATCTGCAACCTGCAGATCCTGCAAATATAAATTTCCCGTATTGATGGACCAGCTTATCGACAGGTCTTCCACTGAAAAACAAACCCAGGGGCAAAAGGCCAGAAAAATCTGTGTGACACTCAGCAAAGGCGGGGTGGGCAAGACAACTACCTGCGTCAATCTTGGGGCCGGGCTTGCACTGGCGGGGTACCGGGTATTGCTGGTGGATACCGATACCCAGGGGCAGTCCTCCTATATTCTCGGCAAGAAACCCAATGCCGGTTTAACAGAGCTTTTAACCAAGGAATTGACCCCGGCCGAATGTATTGTCAATGCCAGAAAGAACCTGTGGCTCCTGGGAGGGGGCAAATCCCTTGCTGGAGTGAAACGGATTATTGATCGGAAGAGCTTTGGTGCTGAATGGACCCTGGCTGAGGCCATGGAGCCCCTGGACCACCAGTATGATTTCATTCTTATGGATACCTCCCCTGGCTGGGATCAGCTGATCGTCAATGTCTTGTTCTATGCTACGGAAGTATTGGTGCCGGTGGCCCTGGAAGTCATGCCCCTGCACGGACTTTCGGAGTTTATGAAAAGCCTGGGTTCCATACAGAAGTATCGAAATGAAATCAGTTTAAAATATATCGTCCCCACTTTTCTGGATACCCGGATAAAAGGGCCCCAGGTATTGTATTCTGAACTCAAAAAATTATATCCGGAATATGTTTGCACCCCCATTCGCTACAGCGAGAGTCTGTCCGAGGCACCCTCCTTTGGAAAAACAATTTTTGAGTTTGCGCCGGGTTCATTCGCCTCGGCCGATTACCGGGAGCTTGTAAGAAAAGTAAGCCGGGATGATACCGCACTTGTTTAAGCATCAATTATGTGAGGAAATGTGAGACGGGCGTATGGAGTGATGGATCAATGGGTCTGAGAGCGCGAATTATCATCGTTGTTGTGTTCGCCTGCAGCATTATCAATTTGTTTTTGTGTTTTTATATTACCCAACAAATTCAAAACCTTGAACTTGAGAGCCTTCGGGCCAAAATTGATAAGGCAGCCTATATGATGCGGCTTGTCAATGCCAGGCCGCTTTATAACGTGGATAAAGAGACATTAAAGATTAACCTGGAAACTTTTTTTGATGATGAAAACATGAAAAGTATTGCTGTCCTGGAGGCGGATATTGATATCGATGTCCATCTTGAGCGTGAATTTGAATCCAAGGGCATGGAAATCCAAAAGAATTTTTATATTTTTCACAAAGGCATTAGACTGGGGAAAATGAAGGTGGTCTATTCCACCAGCCTCATTGAGAAAAAATTGGCAGGATTTCGGACCAAAATGTTGTATTTTACCTTTACGATCACCATGGGCCTTGCCATTGTCCTTATTTTTTTGATCAATCAATTGATGCGACCGGTGACCAAACTGGCCCAGGCAGCATCTGAAATCGCAGCAGGGAACCTTGAGAAGGAAATTGAACAAAATGGGGTGGGAGAGATTGGCGAACTTTCCCGAAATTTTTCTTCCATGCGGGATGCTGTTAAGGATAAAATCAATGATCTGGCACTGACCAATAAAAATCTTGAAGACGAAATTAAACTAAAAGAAGAAAATGAAATGAAAATCCTTCACCAGAGCATGGTGATTTCTTCGGTAAATGCGTTTTTACAAAAATCCATGCTTGCCCATTCGTATAAGGAAATTGCCGAATCGTTTATTCCCATTGCCCTGGCAATTATTCCCGGCAGGTATTGTTTTATCGGTGAGATGATCGAAGAGGAGCCGGATAAAATGAATATTCTGGCTGTTTCCCATGGGGTCTTGACAGACTGTCGCCAGGCGGCCACAGGACAAAATTTTTTTCTCCAGGGAAAATGCATTAACGGGATACTCTCCCGGGTAATTTTCGAGAATGTTTCCGTTATATCCAATGACCCAGCTTCCCATCCAGGCTTTATGGAAATGCCAGAGATGCATATCCCCATTGATTCTTTCCTTGGGGTGCCCATAAAAATAGGGGCCAAGGTGAAAGGGATTCTGGCCTTTGCCGGAAAGGAAAACGGCTATGATGCTGAGGATAAGGAATCGGCTGAAATGCTTGCCGTGGCGCTGATTGAAGCGTTGAGTCTTAAAAAACAAGAAGATGAAAAAATCAAGCTTGAAGAGATGATGGTGCAGTCGGAGAAAATGGCGTCCCTTGGCGGACTTGCGGCCGGCATGGCCCATGAAATTAACAATCCTTTGGCCGGAATTTTGCAAAACTCCCAGGTGATCCGGAATCGGCTAAAAACAAAATTGCCCGCCAATATCTCAGCCGCCCGGGAGATAGGAATAGATCTGGATGATCTTGAAATCTATATGGAGCGGCGGGATATCTATAAAATGATTGATTCGGTTCTGGACGCCGGCAAACGGGCGGCTTCCATTGTCTCGAACATGCTTTCTTTTTCACGGAAGAGTTCATCCGGTTTTCTGCCCCAAGACATCTGTCTTCTTTTGAATCAGACACTTGAGCTTGCTACCAGTGATTATAGCCTGAAAAAAAAATTTGATTTTAAAAAAATACGCATCGTAAAAGAATATGCTCCCCAATTGCCGCAGGTTCCCTGTAAGTCCAGCGAGGTTCAGCAGGTGTTTTTCAATATTCTGTCTAATGGGGCCCAGGCCATGATGGCGGGGGAAATGACGGATACGCCTCTTTTTGTTTTAAAAACATACCAGGAAGGGTCCCTGGTGTGTATCCAAATTAAGGACAATGGTCCGGGTATGCCGCCAGATACGAAAAAGAGAGTGTTTGAGCCCTTTTTCACAACAAAAAATGTCGGGGAAGGAACAGGGCTTGGCATGGCTGTTTCCTATTTCATCATTACGGAAAATCACAAAGGCCATATTTCAGTGAATTCCAATCCCGGCCAGGGCACTTGTTTTACGATTAAGCTTCCCATTAATGAAAAAGAATTGCATCCCAAAATCTAAAATACTGGATTGCTTTTTTTAAGTTTTCTATTCAGTCACCATGAAGCCCTTTGGTCCGAAAGTTGAGTTTTTTACTTTCATGCACCTTCCGGGTCTTCATGGTGAAATTTAATTATTCTTTAAAGGTTGCTGATTTCTTCACCCGAAATCACCTTGATTGATTTTTCTGCCAGGATTTCCAAGGCTTTTACAGGATCATCAAACCGGAATATCATGATGGCATTTTTGCACTGGGGATTTGCAAATGCGTACATGTATTCCACATTGACATCCTGCTCACACAATGGATCCAAGACCTTATTGAGCCCACCGGGCTCATCATTGACTTCAACGGCAAGCACCTGGGTCCTTCCCACGGTAAAACCTTCTTTTTTAAGGGCTTTTTCGGCGGCATCATTGTCATTTACAATCAGGCGTAAGACGCCAAAATCCGTTGTGTCGGCCAGGGACAGCGCCCGGATATTCACGTTGGCATCCCTCAGGATCGCAGTGACCTCTGCCAGCCGGCCCTCTTTGTTTTCAATAAATATGGATATCTGTTCTGCCAGCATTTGGGTTCTCCTCTTAAGTTTATAGTTTTCGGTTGTCAATGACCCTGATTGCTTTGCCTTGACTCCTTTGGATGGTTTTGGGTTCCACAAGCGTAACCTTTGCCGATACACCCAGATATTCTTTAATATCGCTGGAAATACGGTTTTCCATTTTCTGGAGGCTCTTGATGTCGTCCCTGAACAATTGATCATCAATTTCAACCTTTACGGTCAGGGTGTCCAGGTTGTCTTTTCTATCCACCACCAGCTGATAATGGGGGAGGATTTCTTTGGTCTCCATGAGAACGCTTTCGATCTGAGAGGGGAACACATTAACGCCCCTGATAATAAGCATGTCATCGGTTCGCCCCGAGGGTTTGTTCATCCGGATATGGGTTCGGCCGCAGGTACAGGGGACAGGGTTCAGGGAGGTAATGTCCTTGGTGCGGTACCGGATGACAGGAAAGGCTTCCTTGGTGATGGCGGTAAAAACCAGCTCTCCTGTTTCCCCGTGGGGAAGGAGGTTGCCTGTTTCCGGATCAATGATTTCAACAATAAAATGATCTTCAAAAACATGGAGACCCTTTTGTTCTTCATAACATTCGATGGAGACCCCGGGTCCCATGACTTCGCTCAAACCGTAAATGTCAATTGCTCTTAAATGCAGTTTTGCCTCCAGTTCTGAGCGCATATTTTCCGTCCAGGGTTCTGCACCGAAAATACCCGCTTTAAACTGAAGGTCCTTAAAGTCAACCCCCATCTCCTGGGCCACTTCGGCAAGGTGCAGAATATAAGAGGGCGTACCGCAGAGGATGGTGGGTTTGAAATCCTGCATAATGGTGATCTGGCGTTTGGTATTCCCACCGGAAACCGGAATGACCGAAGCGCCTAATTTTTCCGCCCCATAGTGGGCGCCGATGCCCCCTGTAAAAAGTCCGTATCCAAAGGCATTGTGAATGATATCCTTGCGGGTGGCACCGGCTGCTGAAAAACTTCGGGCCATGAGTTCGGCCCAGGTATTGATGTCGTTCTGGGTATAGCCGACAACCGTCGGTTTGCCGGTGGTGCCGGAGGAGGCGTGTATTCTGACAATATCTTCCATGGGAACGGCAAACATATCATAGGGATAGTTGTCCCGTAAATCTTGTTTGTTGGTAAAGGGCAGCCGTTGAAGATCGGCAAGGCTTTTTATGTCTTTGGGTTTTATGTGGGCCTTGTCAAAGGCTGTTTTGTAAAAGGGAACACTTGCATAAATCCGTTCAACCGTTGCTTGAAGTCTTTGAAGCTGGAGCGCCTCAATGCCTTTTCTTGGCATGGTTTCAAAATTTTTGTTGTAAATGGGCATATAGGGATCCTTACTAGGGTAATTTGGGAGCTTTTAGTTGAGCTCTCCTTTGAACACGGGTTTTCGTTTTTCCAGAAAGGCGCTGGTACCTTCCTTGGCATCTTCACTGACCATTGCAATGCCGAAACCGTCATTTTCAATCCTGCAGCCGATCTCAAGATTAACGGCGGTTCCGTTTTGGATGACCTCCTTGGCGGCTCTCAGGGCCACTTTCCCTTTGGAGGCAATCAGGTTGGCTGTTTTCAGAACTTCGTCCATCAGGCTTTCATGGGCACAGACGCGATTGACAATTCCCAGGGCAAGGGCTTCATCTGCCTTGATATTTTTCCCGGTAAAAACCAATTCTTTGGCCCGGTTGTTTCCCACAAGTCTTGCAAGGCGCTGGGTGCCGCCAAATCCCGGGATCAAGCCCAGGTTTATTTCCGGCAGGCCAAAGACAGCCCGGTCCGAGGCATAGATAAAATCACAGGCCAGGGCAGCTTCGCTTCCTCCCCCCAGGGCAAAGCCATTTACCGCTGCAATGGCCGGGATGGGCAGGTCTTCAATTTTTGAAAAGATTTTCTGGCCTTTTCTTGAGAAAAATTTGGCCTGGAGGGGATTCATTTTTACCAACTCAGAAATGTCGGCACCGGCCACAAAGGCTTTTTCTCCCGCACCCGTGAGAATAAGCACCCGGATATCACTGTTTTCCCTTACCCGGTCAAGGGCCATGTCCAGTTCGTCAAAAAGGGCATTGTTAAGTGCATTCAGGGCTTTGGGTCTGTTAAAAAATATAGTGGCAATGTTGTTTTTTTCCTCAAGGATAATGTTTTCAAAAGACATGATTCTCTCCTTTTTTTGGTCATTATAAGTGGTGGGTTATAATTGTCTGGGGTTGGTTGCATCAATGTATTTTTCAATTCCGTCGGTAATGGCGGTGCAGATGTCATTTCTATAGGATTCGGTCAACAATCTTTTGCATTCTGTCTGGTTGCTGATAAAGGAGGCTTCAATGAGAATGGAGGGCATTCTGGCACCCAGGAGAACATAAAAGGGTGCCTGCTTGACACCCAGATCATTTATGTTTGAATGCTTTTTTTTCATCCCCCGGATCATGGCCTTATGAACATCATTGGCCAGCCGGGTTGACTCTTCGATTTTTGCATGCTTCATCAAATCGCTTAGGATATACTCAAGGTCGGAAATATTTTTTTTGGAGGTGGCATTTTCCCTTGCAGCCACAGCAATGGCCTGTTCATCGGTTGCCAGATTCAATATATAGGTTTCAAAACCGGTCAAATTTTTGTTCTGGGCGGCATTGCAGTGCATGGAGATAAACAGATCCGCCCGCCTGGTATTGGCCATGGCCGTTCGTTCTTCAAGGGTCAGTTTTATGTCCGTCGAACGGGTCAGCTCCACGGTGCACTTGAGCCGATCCCTAAGTTTTTGGGCCAGATTCAAAGCCAGTTTGAGAACAATATCCTTCTCCCATACACCCTTGATATATCCGGGAGCACCCGGGTCCGTTCCTCCGTGGCCAGGATCAATAATAATTTTTCTCACACCCAGGGCCAGCTGCCGGGCAATATCAGAAGATTTGAGATTGTCCGTGGTTAAGCGGGAGGTTTTATCCGGTTTTTTGCCGGAATCTTTCTGGGCAAGGGAAGGTTCCAATGGAGCCCCGTTGGAGCCCTTTCCCCAGACATCAATGATAATTCTGAACGGGTCTTTTAACGAAAAGATTTTATAATTTTCAAATGATTTGATGTCCACCACCACACGGACGGTATGGGGCAGGTATTGGCCGGCCCTTGCCTGGTTTAACAGGTCGTCATTGATGGGCATCTGCTCTGCAACATCCTTGCCCAGGCGGGCATTTTCAATATCAATATACAGCCGCTGGTAGGGCTTGTTTATGATGGGGTCTTTTTTCAGAAGCCGATGGGAATAATCCCGTTCATCAGAGGCGTTGATCACGATTCTGGTATACTCGGGATTGGACCAGAACCTTAGATCGGTTACCCGGGTATCTTTTAGGGGCTTTTTTTTGGAGGGGCTTTGGGAATTCTCGGGTTCCGGTTCTTGTTTTCCAGGTGAGAGTGTGTTCTCAGCCGGTTGATCCTGTTTGTCTGGGCCTTGCTGGGTTTGTTCTTGGTTGAATTTATCTATCAGGGATTCATTGCGGGTGGTTTGTTTTTTTGAACGAATCGTTTTTATGGGGTTTGGATCGGGACTGTCAATAAGGGATTTGAGCAGAATATTTGCTTTTCCATTGTAGGCACTTTGTGGGTATCTGTTTCTGATCCTGGCCATAAGGTCCATGGCCTGATCCTGATGGATTATGTTGCCGGATAATTTAAACAGGTGCAGATACAGCTCTGTTGCCTTGTACATTCCGGCAGGTGCCCAGGAGCTTTCCGGGTGGTCTTTGTAAATGGTCTCATATTGATGAATGCAATTGAGCCATCCGGATATCTTCTGGCGTTCCAGGGTGGAGTTTCTGAGTTTTTTAAAACAATTGTCGGCATCCAGATACTTTTCTTTGGCGGAATCGGCCTGTCCCGGGGTGGCGAAACACGCCATGCAGAGGATCATACAAATGATCATGCAGGCGTTGGGTATTGACCGGAATCGTTCCATTTTTTAGCAGACTGCCTTTTTTTTCAGATCATTCAAAAAAATAAGGGCATCCAGAGGGGTCATATTGGAGATGTCTGCTTTTTCCAGCATTTGCCGAAGCAGCATATCCCTGTTTCCAAACAATTCAAGCTGGCCTTTGTCTCTTGGGTTCTTTTTCCTGGTTTTTTTGGGTTCTATCGATTCCTTTGGCAAAGAAAAGGGCTGTTCTGTCTTATTCTCCTGTTCAATCGCGGACAAGACCTTTTTGGCGGAATCAATGATAGGGTCCGGCACTCCTGCCAGTCGCGCCACCTGTATTCCATAGCTTTTATTGGTGCCGCCCCTTACCAGGCGTCTGAGAAAAATAATGTTGTCATTAAATTCTTTGACCGCAATATGATAGTTTTTAATACGGGGTTTGATCTCCTCTAGTCGGATCAATTCATGGTAATGGGTGGCAAATAAGGTTTTTACCCCAAGTCCTTTCAGATCGTGCAGGTATTCGGCCACGGCCCAGGCAATGCTCATGCCGTCATAGGTACTGGTACCCCGGCCGATTTCATCCAGGATGACCAGGCTGTTCTGGGTGGCGTTGTTGACAATATTGGCGGTTTCTTCCATTTCAACCATAAAGGTGCTTTGTCCGGAGGACAGGTTGTCCAGGGCACCGACCCGGGTGAAAATTCTGTCCGTAAGGCAGAGGCTGGCTTTTTTTGCCGGCACAAAGGAGCCCATCTGGGCCATGAGAACGGTCAGGGCAACCTGTCTTAAGACCGTTGACTTGCCGGCCATATTGGGTCCTGTGATCAGCAATTGCTGGTGGTCCACATTGTCCAGGCGGACGGAGTTGGGAACATAACGTTCGCCTGTGATCAGTTTTTCGACCACCGGATGCCTGCCGTCTTCAATATCAATATAATTTTCAGTGTTTATGCTGGGTTTGGCATATCCGTTTTCCGATGCCGCCTGGGCAAGTCCCTGGAGGGTGTCAACGACGGCCAGAAAATCCGCCATTTTCAGGATAAGAACTGCCTTTTCCACCACCTGGTCCCTGACAGAACAAAAAATCTCGTATTCAAGGGAGTTTCGTTTGTCCTGGGCATTTAAAATGGTGGATTCCACCTCTTTCATCTCGTCGGTAATAAAGCGTTCGGCATTGACAAGGGTCTGCTTTCGGACATAATTATCCGGCACCCCCCTGGACTGTGCCCGGGACACTTCGATGAAATACCCAAAGACCTTGTTGTATTTAATTTTCAGGGAAGATAATTTTGTCCTCTCTTTTTCCGTGGCCTCGGCCCTGGCAATCCAGGATTTTCCATCCCGGGTGATGGACAGCAGTTCATCCAGTTCCGGGCTGTAGCCGTCCTTGATCAGGTTGCCTTCGTTCAGGACATGGACGCTGTCTTCCCGAATGGTCTCATGGATGAGGTTGGCAAGGGATAAAAGATCTGTCAGCAGATCTGCCTGATTTTCAAGGCGGCTGCCGTTCAACAGGGGATGTTTAAACAGGGCAAGTTCGGAAAACAGGTTGGGCAGTTTTAGCAAGGAATTTTTAAGGGAAATCAGATCCCTTGCATTGCCCTGGCCCATGGAGATTTTGCTGCCCAGGCGCTCAAGGTCATAGACCGATTTTAAATGGGTGACCAGCAATTGGTGGATATGGGATGCCGCCAGAAGTTCTTGGATACAGTCCAGGCGCTGCTCAATCTTATCCCGGTCAATTAAGGGGTATCGTATCCAGTTTTTGATAAGGCGGCCGCCCATGGCTGTAACCGTCCTGTCCAGTACAAAAATCAGGGTCCCTCGTTTGTCCAGGGTCTGGATATTGTTCAAAAGCTCCAGGTTTTTGCAGGATCGGTCATCAATCTTTAAAAAGTCTCTCAGATCATAGGGAATGATCTGAAAAATATGCTGGGTATCCTGCATCTGGGTATCCTGGACATAGGAGATCACGGCGCCGGCAGCCGAGATGGAAGCCGGCATATTTTCCATGCCAAACCCCTCCAGACTGCGGGTTTTAAATTTTTTTTGCAGTCGTTCCCTGGCATCTTCCACCTGGAATTGGCTTTTTTCAAGATAGGTGATCTGCCGTGTGGAAAAGGCCTTTTTCAGCGGGGTGTAGACCGGGTCCGTTTCAAAGGAAGCCGGCAGGAGAATTTCCCTGGGATCCAGCTTCAAGGCTTCATCAATCAAGGACAAGGGAATGGCGTTTCCTGTTCTTTCCACCTGACAGGTCTTAAAGGCGCCGGTGGAAATATCAAGGCAGGCAAGGCCTGCTGCATCCTTGACCTTGGAGATGGCCACCAGGAAATTATTGGATTTTTTGTCCAGAAGGGATTCGTTCAGAATCATTCCCGGGGTAATGACCCTGACCACTTCCCGTTTGACAAGCCCCTTGGCCTCGGCTGCAGCCTCCACCTGGTCACAGACCGCCACTTTGAGGCCGTTTTCAATGAGTTTGGCAATATAGGTGTCTGCTGCCCGGAAAGGTACCCCGCACATGGGAATGGGAGAGCTGTCGTTTTTATTTCTGGAGGTCAGGGCAATCTCAAGTATGGCAGCCGCCTTCTTTGCATCCTCAAGAAACATTTCATAAAAATCCCCCATCCGATAAAAGAGTATGGCATCTTTATGGTTTTCTTTGATGGCCAGATACTGTTCCATCATGGGCGTATTTTTTTGTGTGGTCATGGACGATTTTGTTTCAGATGATTGGTCAAGTTTTTGTGGCGTCACCTTGTTAAATGCAGTTCAGCAGGGGGTTATTATAGGTCGGAGGAAACATTTTTATCCACCGCCTCCCCACCCGCAATCGTTTTTAGCTCTTGTTTGATATAGGGGTCGTGGACAAAAACATCCAGTCTGATTTTCAGGTCATTGATTTCCTGTTTCATTTTGGAAATCAGACCCTCTTGGGCCTTTATCTCCCTTCCCAGGCGGAATGCCGTAAAAAGGCCCTTTACGCCCGTTACCAAAAGTCCCAATCCGAAACAGATGCCCCAATAAGCGATGTTGGGAAGGGAGGGTGCTGTCCAGTGCCAGGTGGAAACTTTCAAATCAATGTTCAGTGCCGACGGGGTCATGAAATAATCCAGATTCTGATAGACAAGTGTGCCGAGCAGCCCCAGTACAATCAGCAAAAATAGGGTTTTAATGGCTTTCATTCATACTCTCCATATTACGGGTAAATGTTATGGGTTCAGTGTAAGTTATATTTTTGGGGTGATCATAGATTAATTTTTTGTTTTTTTCAATTCTTCTTTTGGGATTAAGCTGCCGGGGATATTGGATCTTAATGGCATTCACGGCAAAAAGAATTTAAATAAAAACAGGATTGATCAGGTTGATTTTCCCCCGATCTGCAAACAGGGCCCAGTTAAGCGCATCCACAGGGGTCTTTTCGATCAGTTCTATACAGGAAATATGCAGGTGGGGCAAAAGCTTTGATTGTTTTTGGCTTGTGTCAAATACCCGGGCAATAATCTGGTCCTTTTCAATCCGGCTGCCGGGGGTAATGTTTTTTTGTATTTCCAGGTGGGAATATACCAAAATTGCGTCGGGAGAGCCAAAAGTTTCCTTTCCATGGGTCACGACAAGGGATTGGCCCAGAAAATCATTGCAGATATTTAAGACAACGCCATTGTCCATGGCCGGAATCTGAGCGGTCTTTGAAAGACACTTCATTTTTTTTGTTTTTGTTCTGTAAAAACAGATGTCCATGCCTTCATGGGCACAAGGACGTCTGCCAAAATCATCCCACCATTTATCACGGCTTTCCTGGAGCATGCCGGGGTAAAAAAGCCATTCAACCCTATCTCCTAAGGCATTGGCCCGGGAAAGGGCAGTAAGATATCGGGCGAATCGCCTCATTACAACGCTTTGAGTATTATCTTATGCCCCATGAGATTGATCTCTTCGATGATGCCCGTAATTTCCATGCGTTCTCCCAGAAGGCCTCTGAGTAAAAAAGAGTTGTTTCCTGCCGGTGTAATGGCGGCCACATTTTCCATGATCAGTCTTTCCGTATCATTTTCTTTTAAGTATACATTTGATTCGCACATTAAATCTTTCCTTTGTAAAGGTTATAGCAACCCGGATTCCATACCATTCCCATTTCCGGGTTGCAAGAAATTTACCCGGGGAAGGTCTTCTTTTTCAATATCAATGAGTGCCCCATGACTTTTTTTGCCCATGGCACAATTTACAATCAGGGTGTTTTTTACGAACCCTGTTCCGGCCTGTTCGTGGATGTGACCACAGAGGACCATTCTGGGCTGTGTGATTTCAATAAAGTTAAACAGGTTTTGGCTCCCGGCACAAACTTTTTTGCCCACCCGATCACAAACACCCCTGGGCGGCGGATGGACCACCAGGATGGTCTCTTTGTTGATCCGGGGCAAAAGGGTTTTTAGCAATTTGTTTTCCCCTAGGCAGATTCTGGATGCAAAGGGAAGGGGGATGGTGCCGTTTGCCCCCATGAAGGGAATACCGTGAACCAAATGGGGAGAGGCCGTCAAAAGGGTTAGGCCGTTGGTGTCGGCCAGGCGGTTTTCCGTTCGCTTAAAATCGGAATTTCCCCGGATGCAGAGAATTGGAAGACAGATATCAAGAAGACCCTTCATCTGATTTAGCTGGGAAATGGTGGATTGCCAATGAAAATAGGAAGTGATATCTCCGGCAATAACGACCAGGTCTGGAGAAAATTTATTTACGACAGAAAAAAGGACCTCAATTCTCTCTTTTTTTCCGTGGATATCGGCGACCGCATAAATGCGCATAAAAGCCTGCCTAAAGAAAGAGGAGAAAACCGGTAAATGCCAGCAACACTAAAATGGCAATTGCAACAAAAAATATCATATGCCGATTTTTTTTCTTTTTTAGTGTGGCTGTTGCAATATGGTTCTGGTGCTCATCGGCCATCCGGTTTGAAACTTGCTGGGTGTCTGGGGGCACCGGAACTGGCTGTGCCATCTCTTCATCAATTGTTTTTTGGGGTGCTGCCTGTTTTTTTTCCGGTACAATGGCGATGGAAAGGTCCTTGGCACATTCTTTCACAATGGCCGCCCCTATCTGCTCTAAGTTTTGAACAAAGCCCGTCAGCAGGGCATGGTCACATAGAATATTGATTTTTCGGGGCAGTCCCCTGGCATATCGGTGGATACTCTGAACGGCATCGGGAGTGAAAATTCTTTTTGAAGTACCGGCCACCTGGAGACGATATTTGATATATTCGTCTGTTTCTTCAGAGACAAGGGCATCGATATTATAATTTAAGGTGATTCTTTGTCTCAGGGCCCTGTTTTCAGGTCTGGATAGTTTTTGTCTTAACTCAAGCTGGCCCACAAGAAAAGTGTGGATAAGGCTTTGGCCCTCTTTTTCTATATTTGAAAAGAGCCGGATCTCTTCCAGAAGTTTATGGGATAGCAATTGGGCTTCATCCACCACCAGCAATACTTTTCTGTTTTTTGCATTTGCATTCTTTAAAAACCGGCCAAAGTGAATCAGAAAATTGCTTTTTGACTTGAATTCTCGTTTGCTCCCATAGGCGGCTGCAATATAGTTTAAAAAGTCGAGCCCCTCCAGATTGGGATTTGTGATACAGACCCGGATCACACGTTTATCCAGGGATTTAAACAGGGCATTGATCAGGGTTGTCTTGCCTGTTCCCACATCTCCAGTCAGTAGCAGAATCCCGGTGTGACCCTCTCCCTGAATACCGTATTTCAACATGGAGATGGCCTCCCTGTGCTTTTCTCCAAGCCAGAGAAAGGTGGGATCCGTACTGATTTGAAAGGGTTTTGCTTTTAAACCGTAAAAGGATGTGTACATAATGTATATCTTAAGCGCATGTTAAGGGATTCTGGAATTATTTATGGTTGCCTTTTTGCTTTTTAATAAGGGTTTACCAGCGTGTTGGGCATAAATCAAGGGCTAATCTGTCAAAAGCAAAGGGTTCTTTTACGGCAAGTCCATCTCCGGCCTTTCCAGGGCATCAATAACCGTGTTGATTTGTGTTGGTTTAAACCAGTCTCTGTGGGTGGCGGCCACTTCAATGCGGTTCAATTCCCCCTGTATATAGTTTCGCAACTGGGGATCAAATTTTTCTTTCCATCTTCGGGTATCCAGAACAAGGGCATCTCCGGTATAGGGAAGGGGCATATAGGATTCATAGGCTTTCCAGAAGGAGGATTCCATGAGTCTGAATTGAAGTGCTTCCGGTACAGGTCTTCCCAGAAGGATATAAAATTTTTCCCTTTTATTGTCCAGGGCAAGGGAATACATGTGAAATTTTTCTTTTGTTTTGGGGATGATTTTTTTCAGAACATGACCGATACCAAAGCGGAATATCCCTTTTATATGGTGGCCCACAAAAGAGGACAATCCTTTTTTTTGCCAGAATTCGTCGATCAGCACAAGCCGTTCCACTGTTTTTCCCATGCCGGCCAATTGGGAAGCGATTTCAAAGGCTGCAATGGAATACCGGCAGAATCCGATAATGATATAGGGCCCTGTGGGCTCTGCCTGGAGAATCTCTGTAACGTTTTTTCTGGCGATTTCCCAGAGGTCCATGGGGATGATTCTATGGTTGATGGTTTTATGGGCAAAAACGGTGACGGTATAAAAAGGATGGCCTTTGAGGTCCTGGTGTTTATAAGCCTGGGTGTCTTCCTTGGTGCCGGCGATGAAAAAGATTGGGGGCTTCTCTCCTTCTTCCCGGATGATTTTTATATTGGTAAATTCAAAATGGGCGTCTTTTTTCCGGAGCACATGGGCCAGTTCCCTTAGGGTGGGAAACTTAAATATCGCCAGTACTGGTATGGAAATATTGAATTTTCTTTCAATGGCCGTTACCAGCCGGATGGCTGTCAATGAAGATCCGCCAATCTCAAAAAAATTATCCGTCGGGCCAAAGCGGGTGATCTTTAAAATGGTTTCCCATATTTCTTTTAAATTGGTTTCATACCTGTCCTGGAATTGGTTCTCCGGTATTCTGGAATCAAATGCCAGAGCAAGGCTGTCCGTATCCGGGGTGTCGGGTTTAATGTCGCTGGTTTCAGAAAGTATTTTTTCCAGTGCCTTATAGTCGATTTTTCCGGAAGCGTTATGGGGCAGGGCCGCGACGCTTACCAGGGCTGAAGGGACCATGTATTCCGGGAGCCTTTCCTGCATCCAGCGTTTAAAGTCCTGGAAATTCAATTTTCCCCCATCCGTTGGGACCATGAAGGCAATTGTTTTTAAATTGTCGTCCGCATCCTTGGACACGACTATGGCAAACGCTTTAATTTGATTGTGGGTCAGAGCGGTTTTTTCAATTTCTCCGGGTTCAACCCTGAAACCCCTGATTTTTATCTGCCGGTCAATTCTGCCAAGGAAAATCACCTGCCCAGATGGCAGCATCATGGCATGGTCCCCGGTTTTAAAGAAGCGATCCTTGTTCGCCAGGGCATCGATTGTGACAAAGGCCTTTCGGGTTTGATCCTCCCTGTTTAAATACCCCCTGGCAATCTGGGGTCCGCCAATATAAAGTTCTCCTTTTATCCCCGGGGGGGTGGGTTGCTTAAAATGGTTGAGGATGCACAGGCTGACGCGGGGAAAGGGAATACCAATGGGCACCTGTCCTGTTTCCAGATTATTATGGGACAGATCGGCAAAGGTAATTGCCACTGTGGTTTCTGTGGGGCCGTAGGTGTTGATAAGTCGAATATCATCGGCAATGTGGGCTTGCCAATGTCTCACCTTGTCCGGGTTGGCTTCCTCTCCGCCGATGATAACCAGCCGCAATTGATCGGGAACTGTCAGGGTGTGGATCTGATCTGCGATCATATGCCAATAGGCCGTGGGCAGATCAATCACGGTCAATTGATGGATCCGGCAGAAATCAAAAAACTGTGCCGGGGTTTGGACTAGTTTTCTGGGCTTGATCACAAGGGTTGCCCCGGAAAACAGGGTCGGGTAGATTTCTTCGGCAGAGGCATCAAAGCTGATGGATGCAAACTGCAGCACCCTGTCATTGGGCCGGATATCATAGGTGTCTGTGGCCGCCCGTGTGAAGGAGACAAGAGCGCTGTGTTCAATGACCACCCCTTTGGGAGCCCCGGTGGATCCGGATGTGTAGATGATATAGGCCATATTGTCAGGGGTCACCTGTGTGGCCGGATTAAGGGTTCCCATCTGTTTGATTTCCAAAAGATCCCTGTCCATCAAAACTATCTGGGCAGTGGTGTTTCCAAGTTTTTCCAGGTCCGAGCCCGTGGTAATAATGATATCCGGTACTGCATCCTTTAAAATCTGCCGGATTCTTTCGTTGGGATAGGAAATGTCCAGGGGGATATAGCAGCATCCGGATTTGAGCACGCCCAGCAGGACTGCAATTAAATCTGTATTTTGTTCCAGGAGGAGCAATACTTTTTTTTCAGGCCCGCAGCCCTTGGTGATGAGGAAGTGGGCAATCTGGTTTGCAAAGGCATTTAATTGCTCATAGCTCAAGGTTTGTTGCCCGTCTGTCACGGCGGGCGCTGTCCGATTGATGGAGGCCTGAATTTCAAACAGATGATGGATACAGCTTCCCGGTTTCAGGTGGCGTTGGAGGGTATTGAGTTTCTCTGCAATCCCTGTTTTTTCTGTTTCGGTTAAGATCGGAAGTTCCATGAGGCAGGCGTCCGGGTTTTCCGATGCAGATTTTAAAAAAACGGCAAAATGGTCCAGGATCTGACGGGTGGTATGGGCATTAAATTTCCGCTTGTCATATTCAATGGTGACAACCATGTCGTCTGTTCCCTGAACCGCCAGAAAAATCGATGCAGGTGTTCTTTCAAAAAGGGCGATGCGGGAACAGGAGATGGCTTCTTTGTATTCGCTTAATGCGGCATCAAGGGAATGGTAATCATAGGAAAAATAGATCTCTGAAAGGGGCAGGGTCCCTTGAATGGGACTTAGGGCATGGATGTCAGTGAGGGATAGGTGCTCATTTTTTCTGATGTCCTGCCATTGTTTTCGGATGCCGGAAACAAAGGCGATCAGGGGCTGGTCCGGTTGGATGCGGATCCTCACGGGAACGGTGTTGATATACATCCCTGTTTTGTCATCCCGGCTTTGTTCAAAATTTCTAACGGAAATGGTGGCGCCAAAAAGGATGTCTGTGTTTCCGGTATAATGGCTGAGCAGTATGGCCCAGGCACCCATTAAAAATGAATTCAGGGTGATGTCGTTTTCCTGGCATATTTTTTTAATTTTTCGGGCAGTTATGGGAGATATGGGGGCTTTGTGGAGGCCTGTGGCAAGGGGGATGGCATGCTGCTGCCTTCTTTTCCGGGTCAGTATTTTTTTTTGCATCCTGAAGGGGAAGACCAGGGGTTTGTTAAACCCTTCAAGGTAATCTGCCCAGAATTTTTTTGCCATTGTCTGCTTTTGCCGGGTCAGCCAGAGGATATAATGCTTAAATGATCCGGCTGGTGCCAGATCAATGGCCGGATTCTGGTAAGCAAGAAACAAATCCCGCAATATGAATGCCATGGACCTGCCGTCGGCAATGCAGTGATGGAAGCTCCAGATACAGGTATATCGGCGGGCATTGGTTTTGAACAGTGCTACCCGGAATGCCGGTGGTTTGTACAAAGGAAACCCCAGCCGCCGGTCTGCCTTGAGAAACATTTCCAGGTATTCTTTTTTTTCAGATGTGTTAATGGCGCTCCAGTCATTGTATTCAATTTTCAGGGGCTTTATCGGGGCAACGCATTGTTCCGGATAATCAAGTCCTTTCCAGGTGAATCCCAGCCTCAGGATGTCATGGTGGGCAATGATCCGTTCCCATGCCAGGGTAAACCGATGGAAATCAATTTCCTGGTCCATGGCAAACAGAATCTGTTCCACATAGCAGCCGGCTCCCTGGGGAGCCCGCAGGGTTTCCATGAGCATGCCGTGCTGCATGGGAGAGAGGGGAAAGGTGTTCATGCCCATGATGGTATCAAGGGTGGACTCCGGCTGCACAAGTGTATTTTTCATGATTTCCATGAATCTGGTTTCCAGGTGTTCCATCTCCATGGCAGAAAAAGCCTGGGTCCTGTATTTAAACCATCCGGTTATTCCGGCTTTTTTTTCATACAATTCCAGGGTAATATCCGTATTGGCTGCACTGGTTTTAAAATGGACATAATCCGATTGGGTTCCCAAAAGATCAAGATTGGGAAAGGCCATGGTCTGCATCAGGAAAAGGGATTGAAAGACAGAGGTGTTTGGGCCAGATTCCCTGCCTTGTTCCCGGCAGAATCTGCTGATGCGCTGGAAGGGAATATGCCCATATTGAAAGAGAGTGTCCAGGTTCTTTTTAACCTGGGTCAGAAATCGGCCAAATGTCATGTCCAGCTGGATACGATTTCTTGCAACCAATGTGTTCATTAAAAAACCGATCAAAGATTCTGTTTCGACCTGGTTACGGCCGGCATGGGCAATGCCTGTGACCTGGTCATCCTCATGGGTATGGGTGAACAAAAGGATCTGAAAAAAGGAAAGCAGAACGGCAAAGGCGCTGGTGTTATGTTCCCGGGCAATTTTTTTTATCTGCTGATACTGGTCTGCCGATATTTCAAGTGGCAGGGTCCTGGCTTCAAACCCCTCAGTTGCCAGATCGTTTTGTGGCAGATCCTTAAGATAGCGGGTGAAAAAAGGGTTTGCGGCCTGCCATTTTTTTGCCGCCGTATGGGTTTGTGAAATAACATATCCGGGGTATGACATCCCCTGACCCTGCATTTGCACGGCATTTCCCAGAACAAGCTGCCCGTAGACCCGGTTCAACTCCCGGACAAACAGGCCTGCGGACCACCCGTCAAAGATAAGGTGGTGGAAGGTAAAACAAAGGATGGACCCTTGGGTCTTTGTCGTTAAAACAGCGGTTCTGAAAAGGGGGCCGCTTTCAAGATCAAAGACAGTTTCCACCTGTTTCTGGAGCCATTCCTGTTGTACTGTATCTTCCATCTCCCGGGCCTGGGTGATGGAAAATTCAGGGGGATATGGTTTTTCCGCCTGGCAGGGCTGGTCGTTTTCAAGAAAAAAAACAGTATTCAGGGAAGCGTTGTGGTTCTGGATAAGAACGATCGCCTCTTTGAGCAGATCAAGATCAAGTTTCCCAGATAGCCTATAAACAAGGGGGATATGGTAGACCGGGGTGCCGGGGGTGAGCTGTTCAAACATCCAGATAAGCTGCTGGTCCGGAAGAAGGGGAAGCCTATCCCTTGAAATCTGGTTATTATCAGGAGAATCTGGCAGATCAGGTGCCTTTGGGTTTGACTGTCTCTCCTGGGTTACGCGGCAGGAAAACGCTTTGAGTTCAGGATAATCGAACAATTCATTCAGGTGCAGGTTGATATCAAACAGCTGATTGATTCGGGATATGATTTTTACCCCCAGGATGGAATCTCCGCCCAGCAGATAAAAATTGTCATTGGGCGATATCGGGTTTTTCCCCAAAACCTGTTCCCAGATTTTTCCAATCTGATCTTCCTGACCCCTGTCCTGAAATGGGGTTGGCCCTTGTGACAATTTTTCAGAAGGAAGAATTTTTTCGTCAGGGGGTGTACCCTTGTCCTTCCTTTTGATGAGGGCGTTGCGGTCAATTTTTCCCTGGGGGGTCTGGGGCAGGGTCTGGAGCCCTATCAAGGCTGATGGCAGCATGGTTCTTGGCAGCTTTGATCTTAAAAAATTAAACACAGCGGTTGTGTCCGGCATGCCGTCCACGTAGGCTGTCAGAACTTTTCCGTTGAACCGGCCCGGTTTTAAGACCACGGCTGCCTGGGAGATACCGGGGAAAGCAATCAGCGTGTTTTCTATTTCTCCGGGTTCGATCCTGACACCCTTGTGCTTCATCTGGAAATCCATTCTTCCTGCAAACATAAGGTTTCCGTCGTCCAGCCAAAACCCCTTGTCTCCGGTTTTATACATCAGGGTACCGGTATCATCTGCATCCGGCGTGTTTAAAAGAAAGGTTTTTGAAAAAGGGTATTTGACAAATTTTTCAGCAGACAAGCGGGGATTTCCCAGGTAGCCGTTGGCTACCTGAATTCCCTTGATACAGATCTCGCCTTTTTCCCCTTTTTTGACCGGCAGACCCGCTTCATCCAGAAGATGGATTTCAAGATTTTGAATGGGCTTTCCAATGGGGGCATTCCCGGACCGGGAAGGGGTGGAAGGAAGTGTGTAAAGGGTGGCACAGACCGTTGCCTCTGCCGGTCCGTATCCGTTGATCAGGCAGAGACCGGGGATTTTGGTTTTTATCTGGTGCAGCAAGCTTTCCGGTATGGGGTCTACCCCGGTTAACATCCGTTTCAGGCTAAGGGGAAGTCCGGGAGCCGCAGCCATTTCAGAGAGCATGAAAGGAGGGACATAGGCACTGGTGATCTTGTGGGTTCCAAGCCAGTCCATGAACGCCAAAGGGGAAAACCGGACAGGGTCTTCAGGGATATACAGGCAGGCCCCGGTGAGCAGGGCGGACCAGATTTCGTAAATAGAAACATCAAAATTAAGGCTTGACCACAGGGAACACCGGTCTTCCGGCCCGATGGATTTCTCCCGGTCAAAGGCATCCATAAGGTTGATGACCGCCCTGTGGGAGATGGCAATCCCCTTTGGAATTCCTGTTGATCCGGAGGTGTGGATGATATAGGCATCGGGATTGACCGGGTTTCGGATACCGGGTTTTGCCCGATGAAGGTTTGGGAATTCAGGTGAAAGGGTTATTTCAAGGGTTGCCTCATCCAGGACCAGAAACCTGACTCCCTGAATGGATTCCAACTTTGGCTTGAGTCGGAAGCTTGTTATGATCAGATCTGGTGCCAGGGCATCCACCATGTCACGGGTTCTGGCAAGCGGATCATTGATATCAACAGGAACATAGGTTGAACCGGATTTTAGGATTCCCAGGATGGCGCCAATAAAGGGAATGCCCGGCGGCAGATAGGTGAGGATCTTCCCGTTGGGACAAATGTTTCCTGCGGCCATGGCCGATTGGATACGACTGGAAAGCTCGTCCAAGGCCTGATAGGTGATACGGGATTTTCCTGAAATTACGGCTGTATTTTCAGGGTGTTTTTCAGCCATGCAGGAAAAAATTTGATCAAGCAATTCAGGTTTTTTCATATGAAGCGTTTTATCACGTCAAAGGGGTTTATAGTTCAATTATAGTTCAATTATAGTTCATAGATATATAGTATATCATTTCTTTTTTATCAAATCATTAAACGCCTTTGGGCAGGGCCAACGCATGTAATTTATAGAGGTATAGTTGTC
>VMSR01000157.1 GCA_013792075.1 Desulfobacula sp. | reverse complement strand
TTAATTGATAGGAGATTTGTTTCATTTTTTTCTTAAAAAAGAGAGGGAAATATTCACGGCAAAGGCAATACCAATGAGGACGATGCCCAAAGCAATGCCGTCGGCAAACAGTCCCTTGTTGGTTTCAAGGGCAATGGCCGTGGTAATGGTTCTGGTATGATATTTAATGTTACCCCCCACCATCATGGAGATTCCCACTTCCGTCAGCACCCGGCCATAGGCCGTAACCGCTGCTGCCAGCAGCCCGAACCGGACCTCCCACAGACAGGTGGCAATGATGTCTTTTTTGCCTGCCCCTAAGGAGACCAGGGTCAGCTTGAGTTCCGGGTCAATATTTTCCACAATGGTGGCAGTGATGGCCGTTATAATCGGGAAGGCAAGGATGGTCTGGCCAATGGCAATGCCGGTGATGGTAAATAACAGCCCGAACTGACCCAAAGGACCCTGGCTTGAGATAAAGGCATAGACCAGAAGGCCAACAGAGACCGTGGGAAGCGCCATGAGGGTATCTACAACGGTTCGCAGGGGTCTTTTCCACCTGAAATCAAAGTATCCCAGGAGGAACCCGCAGGGCAGACCTGCTCCAAGACTGACGAGCATGGAGCAGGTGGATGCCTTGAGTGTCGCAGAAATGGCTGTCCAGGTTGACGGGTCAAAGTGTATCAGCAGCTCAATGGCGCGGATAAAGCCTGCGACAATAAAATCCATAAAGGCCTTGTGCTATCGGGCATTGGGGATAAATAATTTTTGACCCAGCAGCCTGAAATCATTGATGCGTTTCTGGCCGGCATCCGATGCCATCCAGTCGGAAAATTGTATGGCAAGATCGTACTTTGCCTTGGGACAATTGTCAGGGTTCAGGGTCACCACACTATAGGGGTTCAACAAAACTTCATCCCCCTCCACCAAAACCTTCAAGGGTGCTTTGCCGCCTTTGGTGTCCTGGTATTTGATATAGGTGCCCCGGTCTGTCATGGTATAGCCGGATCGCTCCTGGGCCATATTGATGGTGGCCAGCATGCCCTGGCCGGTCTGGATGTACCAGGTCTCTTGGTCCGGTACTGCAATTTTGGCATCCTTCCACAGTTGTTGTTCCTTTTTGTGGGTGCCCGAATCATCCCCCCGGCTCATGAACAAGGCGGGCAGGCTTTTGATGGCCATAAGGGCGTCTGGAATGCTTTTCCCCTTTATGCCGGCAGGATCTGATTCCGGTCCGATGATCACAAAATCATTGTACATGATTTCCCGCCGGTCTTTGCCATATCCTTTTTCAATAAAGGCTTTTTCAGCTGCAGGGGCATGGACCAGCAGCACATCCACGTCACAGTTTTCACCCAGTTTTAACGCTTTGCCCGTTCCTGTGGCAGTCCATTTGAGGGTGATTCCAGTTTCTTTTTCAAAATGGGGGATCAGGTACTCGAGAAGACCCGTATTGTCGGTGCTGGTAGTTGTGGCCATCATCAGGCTTTTTTCATTTGCCTGGGATATGGGTGTCCAGGCCAGCAGAACTGCCATGGCCAAAAAACCGGATATTATTTTTTTGGGGCTCATTGGTAAATCTCTCCTATATGGGTTGGGTTGTCCTATGGGTGAGGGGATATGCTAATTCAGGATGCCTGTCAAGAAAAAGCTGGCATCCTCCATTATTAATGGAGAATAGTAACTTATACCAACCAATAATTACAGCTTCGTCCTATCTGTCCTTTAGAAAAAGGCCATGGTATTCTTCTTCGGATATGTGTTTTTTCAGATGTTCATTGACAAACAAATAGATTTCTTCAAGTTCTTTGTCCGAAAGCCTGGGAAGAAAGGTTTCCATAAACCGGTCTTCTGAAAATTTCTGCAGGTAAAACATGATGGTTTCCTCATCGGTTTTTCGGTCCATGCCAAAGGCACCCAGTCCTTTATATTCATGGATAAAATTGTGTGTCTCTTTTTTCATGTTTTATAGGTCCTTATTTTCGAAAAATGGTTATGGTGTGTCCTGTCTTTCATATCATATTTTGCAAATGGGGTGGGGTTTAAAAATCCGAAGCCATCCCTTTTTCCGTGATAAAATGGATGGTGCAGGCGGACCTGTGTTTGCAATATAACTTAGGGTCCTTGCAGCGCAGGCATTCCCTGCATTGATATGTGTCATATTTTGCACATCGGTAACTGGTTTCCCGTGAAGGATGCTTTTTGCATTTGCCCATGTCGTCTCCTGTGGGGTCTGTAAGTTATGGTTAAATATTGGTCGGCTTTTTTGGTTTGTCAATATTTCCGGCAGGACCTGTCCTTTAAATTGGGTCCCCGATTGGTCCGCTTCTTTGGGCCGCAAGGACGAGGACCAAAGATTTAATGGAATCCCCCTTGCCCGGCCCTGGCCGGGTTGCAGGTATACAATACCTCTATAAATTACATGCGGTGTCCCTGTTATTGTCCGGGTGTATTCTTGTATTTTCTGATACGTTAAGATAAACTTGGGCAAACGCTTTCAGGGCCCAACATATACAACCGCCGATATGCATACTTTAAAACGACACTGCCTTTCAAAACATAAACATCAGCCGGGAAGACAGCTATAAAAGGGAGTTTGAATGGATATGGACGATAAATTTTATGCAAATTTGTTGGAGAATCTTTATGACGGTGTATACTATGTCGACCTCACAAAAAAAATTACCTTTTGGAACAAGAGCGCTGAAAAAATTACCGGGTATTCTAAAGCCGAAGTGATGGGCTCTTTTTGCTCTGACGGTTTATTGCGGCATATTAACGATGCAGGCGATGAATTGTGTGAAAAAGGCTGTCCTTTGACGCGAACCCTGGAAGATGGAAAAATCAGGGGTGACGATGTGTATCTGCACCACAAGAATGGGCATCGGGTTCCTGTTTCCGTTCGAGTTTCCCCGATTTTTGATAAACAGGGTCACATCATTGGAGCAGCGGAAATATTTTCTGACAATTCCAAGGGGATGCGCCTTCTGCAGGAACTTGGAAAACTTAAAAATGAGACGTTTTCAGATCAATTAACCCAGGTAGGCAATCGAAAATTTGCAGATCTTGCGTTATCATCCCGATTCAATGAAATGAAAAATTTTGATATTCAATTTGGGATATTGTTTTTTGATATCGATGAATTTAAAAAAATAAATGACACCTATGGACACCGTGTGGGAGACGATGTGTTGAAGATGGTTTCTCAGACAATTCTGAATGTTTTAAGGTCCCTGGATTGTCTTTGCCGATGGGGAGGAGATGAATTTCTGGTAATTGTCCCCAATGTGGATCTTTCCACATTGGGCTTTGTTGCTGAAAAAATCCGGATGTTTATTGAAAAAACCTGGCTGGAAAAAAAGGGTTTGCTATTGAAGGTGACCTTATCGGTGGGCGGAACGCTTGCCCTGAAAACAGATACCCAAAATTCATTGATTGAACGGGCAGACGCCCAGATGTATCTCAGCAAAAAAAAAGGAAGAAATACAGTTTCAATTGTCTAAAGGTTTATTATCATGGGGCCGGCCTCTTAAATGCATTAAAATGACAAGCGCCATGACGGGTTGGACCCCGAAACCTTGAATTGGTGGTTTACAAGAAAAGATTAATTCTTTATACTTTCGGGAACTGCGAAATTTCTCTCTAAGAACATTCATTTAAACAGGAGTCTCCATGGATTATAAATACCTTGCATCCAAGATCGGCATTGATGAAGAAGATTTTATGGAGCTGGCTGAACTTTTTATTGCCACCACCCTGTCGGACCTGGATAAAATTAAACAAGGTGTTTCCAAAAATTGTCCGCAGGATGCGGCGGCAGCTTCCCATTCCATTAAAGGTGCTGCGGGGAACATGGGGTTTGACGCCATCTTTGTCCTTGCAAAAAAAATGGAAGTTGAGGCAAAAGCAGGCAGTCTTGAAAATTTTGATGCCCATATCAAGGATCTTGAAACCCAGGTGAAGGCGCTTACAACCAATTGATATCAATTTAACCGAGGCATAAAGATGGGAGCGAAACAGCCCTACACAGTTCTGGCCGTGGATGACCACCCCCTGAACTTAAAACTTATTGAAAAAGCATTGTCCAAGGAAGGGTATCAGATATTCAGTGCTGACAACGGCCCAGATGCCAGATCCATTGCCCTGGAAAAATTGCCTGACCTCATACTGCTCGACATTGAAATGCCCGGAGAGAACGGGTTTGATGTTATCCAGAAACTCAAGGAAGATGCTACCACCAATGCCATTCCTGTGATTTTTCTTACCGGTGTCAGCGAGGTGGATGCCAAATTAAAAGGGTTTGAACTGGGAGCGGTTGACTATATTACAAAGCCCTTTCATCCTTTGGAGGTTTTGGCCCGGGTAAGGATTCATCTGAAATTGTCCATTGCCACCAATTCCTTGATCCAGGACCAGGCGGCAAAACTTCGGCAGGTGACCAAGGCCCAGGTGGCCATGCTGCCCTTGCCCGAAGAAAATCCCCATGCCAGGTTCGGGGTCTATTACAAGGCGCTCCAGGAGGCGGGGGGTGATTTTTACGATATCTTAAATATTTCAGACAACATTACCGGTTATTTTGTGGCAGACTCTTCGGGGCATGATATTGAAACCAGTTATATGACAGCATCGGTCAAGGCCCTGCTGGCCCAGAATTGCACCCCGGTGTATTCACCTGCCGAAAGCATGAAAATGATCAATGATGTGCTGGTGGAGATTCTGACCCAGGGCAAATACCTGACCGCCTGCTATATGCACATAAACCGGACCACACTGAAATTGACCATTATAAATGCCGGACACCCGCCCGTGGTTTGTCTGCCTGTCAAAGGGGAACCTTTTCTCATTAAATCAGACGGGGATGTTCTGGGTATTTTTCCGGATGCCGCCTTTGGCGCGACCCATATGGCTGTCTCCAGAGGAGACCGGTTTTTTATCTATTCGGACGGGCTTGTGGAATCGGCAGAGGATAAAATCACTTGGGCCACTGGTGCTGACAGTCTGTTGCCAGTTTATTCAAGCCTGCGGGATGTCTCCTATGACCAGGCCCCCATGGAAATGATCAGCCAATTGTTCGGCAATAACTGCTGTCCCGAGGATGACATTGTTCTCCTCTGTGTCGAGGTGTAGACAAATGGAAAAAGAGACCGACATTTTTGAGGAGATAGAATCCAATGACACCCTTCACATACGGTTTTCTTCGTATCTGGAATACATAGACGAGGTGTGCAGGGCTGTGACAAGGATGATCGAATCCAAACAGCCGCAAGTGGTTCCCCATTTGTTTTCCATCAACCTTGTCCTGAGGGAGGGCTTGACAAATGCGGTTCGCCACGGCAATAAAAATGATTCGGATAAGGTTGTGGACTTTTATCTTAATATTGACAAAGAAAAATCTATTTTTCTTACCATAACAGACCAGGGAAAGGGGTTTGACTGGAAAACCCAGCAGAGAGCAGAATTGCCGGAGGATGAGGACCATGGCCGGGGAATCCATATCATGGGAACTTATTTTACCCGGTATTCCTATAATCCCAAAGGCAATATTTTATATCTGGAAAAAGAGATATCCGCATAATATTTAATTCGGCCATAATGCAAATCTAACACGATTCTAGTCAAGAACGGGTAAAACCAATTGAAAAACCATAGGGTTTGATGAAATAAGATTATTATCAACTCAACTTTTGGCGTTTTACAGGAAAGTCTGTGGCCTGAAAATTGGGGTATTATTAATTTGGGGGGTAAGAATGACGACCCATCTTGATCGGGCAATGCTTCGGATTAAAAAAGAGATTCTCGCCCTGGGAGCCATGGTGGAGGATCGGTTTAAACGGTCGGTGAGCGCGGTTCAGGCAGAGGATCTGGAACTGGCCCAGTTTATCATTGATACGGACTATAAAGTCGATGAACGGGAAATTGAGATAGAAGAGGAATGTCTTAAGATGCTTGCCTTGTATCAGCCCGTTGCTGCGGATTTGCGCCTGATTGTGGCTGTGATCAAGATCAACAATGATCTGGAACGCATTGCCGATTATGCCGTTAATATTGCCAGGCGGTACAAAATATCTTCTTATAATTCCAATAAGTTCAAATATGACTACACGGCCATGGGAGACCTTGCGGCAAAAATGTTGAAGATGAGCCTGGATGCCCTGGTCGGAATGGATGTGGATATGGCGTATCGGGTGCGGGAAATGGATGCAAAGGTCAATGTTATGAGAAATGACGCCTATGAGATCATGAAGGCCGATATTCAAAAACATCCGGAAATGGTGGAGGAAATCATCAATATGTATTTGATTTCACGGCACATAGAACGGGTCGGGGACCATACCACCAACATTGCAGAAGAGGTGATTTATCTCATTGAAGGAGAAATTATCCGTCATACCTAAGGCCCCTGGTTTGAGGTGCGCACCGGCTGTCCAGGGAAAAAAATCATTTAATACGGGAAAATAGAATGTCCAAGGAAACCATACTCATTGTAGATGATGAAGAAGATATCATTGAGCTGATTAAATATAATCTTAAAAACGAAGGCTATGCCATTCTCACCGCCATGACCGGTGAGGCGGCCATTAAGACCGCCAAACACTCCCGGCCGGATCTCATTGTTCTGGATCTCATGCTGCCCGGAATTGACGGGCTTGAAGTGACCCGGCACTTAAAAAAAAATGATGATACCATGGATATTCCCATTGTCATGGTCACGGCCAAGGGGGAAGAATCCGATGTTGTGACAGGTCTGGAACTTGGTGCCAATGATTATCTGTCCAAGCCCTTTAGCCCCAAGGAGCTTATCGCAAGAATCCGGGCCATTTTAAGGAGACGGCAGCGTACAATTCCCGGCGAACCTCCCCGGATCAGGCAGGAAGGAGACATGATGATTGACCGGGGCAAGCATGTGGTGACCATAGAAAACGAGGCCATCGACCTGACCCTGTCGGAGTTTGATCTGCTCTCTTTCCTGGCAGACAAAAAAGGATGGGTTTTTACCCGGGGACAGATTGTGGATGCCATCCATGGCGAAAATTATGCGGTAACCGAAAGAAGCATTGATGTGATCATTGTGGGCCTGCGTAAAAAATTAAAACACTATTCCTCCCATATTGAAACCGTCAGAGGGGTTGGATATCGGTTTAAAGAATCTTAATTGAAAGTCTTTTTGAATTATGGTTAAAAAACGAAAGCTCATCTGGCAGATATTCCCTTCTTTTCTGGTCATCATCCTTTTGTCACTTACCGTGGTGACCTGGTATTCCACCCGGCATTTCAAGGATTTTTTCCTTGAGAATTCGGAAAAAGAACTGACCATCCAGGCAAAATTGCTGCAAAATAAGTTTGCCCGACTCCTTGGGGGGGACAGTGAACAGATCTTGGAGATTGACAAGCTGTGTAAAAAAATCGGAGAAACCATCCAGACAAGGGTCACCATTATTCTGCCTTCGGGTGCGGTGGTGGGGGATTCCTTCGGACGGGTTGAGACCATGGAAAATCACCTGGCCCGCCCTGAAATACAAGAAGCCCTTAAGGGGAACAAGGGAATCTCCGTGCGGTACAGCTCAACCCTGGATCAGAACATGATGTATATTGCCCTGCCTGTGATTCCGGAGAATGGGAAAAATCAGGTGATTGCCGTGGTCAGGACGGCGGTGTCCATATCCGACATTGACAACAAAATTATTGCGGTGCGGAATAATATTCTGGTGACCCTTATCCTTACCCTTATTGCCGCTGCCATTGCCAGTTTCTATGTGGCAAGAAAGATCACGCACCCCATGGAGCGAATGAAAAACGGGGCCATTGAGTTTGCCAAGGGGAATCTGGACAATCGGCTGGCTGTCCCGGACACGGAAGAATTGTCGCAATTGGCAAGGGCCATGAACACAATGGCCATAAATCTGGATGAAAAAATTATGGATTTCAAGAACCGGAGCCTGGAACTTGAGGCGGTTCATGCCAGCATGCAGGAGGGGGTGATCGCCATTGACAGCCATGAGCAGATCATTACCATCAATGCGGCTGCGGCCAGAATTTTCGATTTTCCCGTCCATACCCTTAAGAAAAAAAATATCCTGGAGGTGGCCAGAAATTATGAACTCCAGACCTTTATCCAGAGGGCATTGTCCACCCATGAGCCGGTTGAGGATGATATTTTAATTGAGCGGGATGAGGCCTATCTGCTGAATATCCACTCAACAGCCCTTTACGATGCCCAGGAAAAGCGAATGGGAACCTTGATCATTTTCCATGACATTACCCGTATCCGGCGTCTTGAAAGGATGCACAAGGATTTTGCCGCCAACGTTTCCCATGAATTAAAAACCCCCTTAACCACCATCAAGGGGTTTATTGAAACCCTTCAGCAGATGCTGGCGGCCAAGGAAACCCAGAATGTAGAATCGTTTTTAAAGATCATTGAAAAAAATGTCAACCGGATGGTGGCGCTGATCGATGATCTTCTGGCCCTGTCCCGGCTGGAAAGGCTGGAGGGAACCGCCATTGCCTTTGAATCCCATCACCTGTCACCCCTTATTGAGGGAGCCGTTCATCTCTGTCAGCCCCTGGCAGACACAAAAAACATCCAGATCACCCTTGATTGTCCTGAAACCATCACGGCCATGATAGACCCCATTCTCATGGAGCAGGCCCTTATCAATCTGGTGGACAATGCCCTTAAGTATAATCCGGACAATACAAAGGTTGGCATTCATGTTTTTTCCCAGAAAGGGGGGGTGGTCATTGAGGTTCGGGATTCCGGAACCGGTATTGACAAGGAACATTTGCCCAAGATATTTAACCGGTTTTACCGGGTGGACAAGGGCAGAAGCCGCAATGAAGGGGGGACGGGCCTGGGCCTTGCCATTGTCAAGCATATTGTCCAGTACCACAATGGTAAAATTGAGGTGGAAAGCCAAAGGGGCAGCGGCACCGGTTTTAAAATCAGTATTCCAACTTAGCTCTTTTATTTACTGCTGACACCCTCACCTGCCTGCCAGACAGACACCTGGTTCCGCCCTGCTTTCTTTGATTTGTACAATGCGATATCGGTTCGGTCCAATAGAATATCCAGGGTGATGTTTTCTCCCTTATTGTAGGTTGCAACCCCGATACTGAGGGTAACAGGCATTTCCATATCCTCCAGTTCGGCCAGGTGGGGAGGAATTTTTTCGCAGAACCTTTCCGCCAGGAGCAGCGCATCGTGATGATCCGCCTCATAGGCCAATACAATGAATTCATCACCCCATAGCGCCCCAGAATATCCCCGCTGCGTGAGTACATTCCCAGACACCGGGCAGTTTCCTGTAAAAACAGATCTCCCCGGGGATGTCCTTTGGTGTCATTGACGGTTTTAAAGTTATCCAGGTCGATAAGAATGAGAGAAAACCATAATTTTTGACGTTCTGCCCGGGAAAATTCTCTTTTGGCAAGATCAAAGAAATTGCGACGATTGGACAATCCGGTTAGCGGATCAGTGGCTGCTATTCTTTGAAGTTGATCATTGGCTGCGGATAGGTTGTCTTCCGATTTTTTCAGTGCGGTAATATCATAGAGGAGGATAATGCGTCCAGTATGTCTATCAGCCCTGTCGATCAATGGTGTTTGTTGGATTTCATACACCGCTGATCCCAGCTTAACCTCACTTGTATGTTTCATCTGGTCGGAAAATGCAGTGATTAACGCAGAATGCTCTAAGAATATTTTTTGAAGCGGCTGTCCGATAACTTCTTTTTGCGAGGGGTTTGTCATTTTTCCGGCAGCAGGATTCATGGCAAGAATCACACCGCGATTATCGATGACAATGACGCCGCTGTTTACATGTTTGAAAACCAGATCATGGGCAACCGGTACAAGATCCAGGAATCGGTATCGGTAAAAGCTAAAACCAATCAGCAAACCGCTTATGACAAACGCAGGCGCCGAGGGATCGAAGGGGGCAATGAAATTATGGCCGGTGATATATAGAAAGTTGGAAATCAATGGCATGAGTGCTGCGATGACAAGCAAATACATCTGACCATGGAATTGATGGGGAAAGCGCAGAACGGATTGAATCAACAGGATTCCGCTTCCAAATATAGCCCCATACGCATAGACGGCCCAGACCCAGAAAATGGGTCCGTAATTGGGTGATAACCCAAAAATGCCATCGATATTTACGAGCGTAACAGAAGCGTAAAAATAAGGATGCAAATGCAAGGTCAGAACAGACAGGTAAGTGATTATGGGAAAAATCAGCAAAATTCTTTTTATTTTGGGGGTAAGAAAGCGGTCGTTGTTCGAATAAATAGCGATAAAAAGGGACCAGCACATGGCGGTGCCGATGACCCCGAAATATGAGATGCGGGTTATAAAGAGCTTATGGTTTAAATCAACCATAAGTGTTTCCATTCCATCTCCTGCAGACCAGATCGCACAGAAACACATCACCAGACCCCAAAGCCGTGAGCCGCGTGCTAAAGGCATCTGCCTGCTCCAATAGACCATGATCAGTGATAGGGCGCAGGCGGAAAAATAGACAATAACGATGGGATGGAACTGCAGATTCATATCTTGGCCTATCATCGAAAAATTTTCAGTGCTTGGCAACCCCTTGCATTTTATGGCAAGGATGTTCCTGCCGGCACCGGTTGAAATTGCCTGAAACTTTATCCAAAAAGGGCCAGGGCATTTGTCCCCAACACCTGTGCTTTCTGGGCCGATGTCATGGCGGACTTGTCCATGTCGGCAAAGTACCGGTCCGGTGTAAGCAGGGGAAAATCCGTGCCAAACAACACCTTGTCAATGACACCGGCTTTCACGGCCATGTCATAGATTTGAGGATCATAGAGAAAAACAGAGGCAGCCGTATCATACCAGATGTTTTTCAGATGTTCTTTCACCTGCTTTTTCATGACATGGTAGAAGAAAATACCCCCCCCCAGTGGGCCAGGATGATCCGGTTATCGGGAAATGCACGGGCCAGGGTATGGATCTGTTCCAGGGTCACCGGTGTCTTGCCGGGGTAGGGGTGGCCCACGGGTTCATTGGTGTGGATCATGCAGGGACGGTTGCCGCAGGATAACAGAGCTGCCATGACAGGCTCCAGAAGCCTTAGGGCGTTTGCATCAATGCCGGAAAGGTAAAAGGCCAGTTCTCCTACGCCGGAAAGGCCTGCATCCATGCAGCGGACGGCCTCGTCTGCCGCTCCCTCCCAGGCCAGGTCAAAACAGGCAAGTCCTTTTATCCTGTCCGGATACGCCCGGACAGCGTCGAGAATTGCATCATTGTTTTTCCGGGCATACTCCGGGTTTCTCCAGGGGAATCCGCTGACCACGGACATATCCACCCCATGGATATCCATGGCGTCCATCAGTTCGGTAAGTGTGGAAATTTTTGCTTTGGGTGCGTTATAGAGCAGCTTGAACTCAGGTTCTTTGTCAAAAAAATAAGACCTATCGCTTCTGACCGCTTCCGGGAAAAGGTGGGTGTGGGAATCAATTATCATGGCAGCGTATCCTCAATCTGGGGTGATAAAGATATTGAAAAATTATGACTGACACTATATACTAAATCCTTTATTTAAACAAGGAAAGTGCGCAAGGGATGCGGCCAAAATGAAATATTACCCCATTTTTCTGGATGTAAAGGACCGCGACTGCCTGGTGGTGGGAGGAGGGGAGGTTGGTACCCGGAAAGCCCTGGGCCTTTCCCGGTCAGGCGCCCGGGTGCGGGTGATCAGCAAAACATTTTCCCAAAAACTTGAAGCCGGAAAAGGCGCCCATATCCGCCTGGAGTGCAAACCCTATGATCCATCGGACCTGGACACTGTTTTCCTGGTTTTTGCCGCCACGGACAATGGGCGTTTGAACCGGCAGATCCAGGCAGATGCCAAGGCCCGGAATATTCTGTGCAATATTGCCGATGACCCGGGTGAGTCGGATTTTATTCTTCCTTCTGTTGTGGAAAGGGGAGATCTTTTGTGTGCCGTCTCCACATCCGGGGCAAGTCCGGCCCTGGCCAAACGAATCCGCAAAGACCTTGAGCAGATGTTCGGGCCGGAGTATGGGGACTTTCTTGTGCTCATGGGCAATATCCGGAAAAAACTGCTGGAAACGGGGCATGACCCCAGCGAGCATAAGAAAATATTTACCGCCCTGGTTGAAAAAAATCTGCCGGCCCTGATCGCTGCCCGGGACGAAGCCCGGATAGACAAGGTTCTCGTTGAACTGCTCGGGCCTGGGGTTGATTATAAACGCCTTGGACCACAGGAGAAATAAATGGACTTACAACCAGCCAGTATCATGCTGCATCTTGCCACGCTATTGTATTTTTTCAGTATGGCAGGGTATGTGTTTTTTTTGTTTGATCAAAGGGACAGGATTCAAAAAGTGTCTTTTTTCCTGGTGTCAACGGGTGTTGGGATTCATCTTCTCAGTGTGGTTGCAACGGGGATCGCGGCCAGGGACCTGCCGGTCCAGAACATGGTACAGAGCCTTTCCCTGGCAGCCCTTTCCCTTGGCGGTATGTTTTTGTATTTTCAGTATAAATTTAATCTTAAAATTCTGGGTGTCTTTGCCGCCACACTTTTGTCTGTAATGATGCTTTCGGTCATGGTGCTTCCGGATACCCCTGTGGCCTCCAATGAGGCGCTGAGGGGATTCTGGTTTATCGCCCATATTGCCCTGGTCTTTACAGGAGATGCCGCCCTGGGGCTTGCCTGTGGCGCCGGAATCCTTTACCTGCTCCAGGAAAAAGGAATACGATCCAAAAGCCCGGGGTTTTTCTATAAACGTCTCCCCTCTTTGGATTTTCTGGACAATGTCAGTTATACCTGTATTACCACAGGCTTTGTCCTTTTGACCTTTGGCCTGATTACCGGGTTCATATATGCCAAGGCCATATGGGGACGCTTTTGGAGCTGGGACTTCAAAGAGGTGTTTTCCATTTGCACATGGCTTATGTATGCGGCCCTGCTGCATTTCCGGTTCCATTCCGGGTGGCGGGGCCGGAAGTCCGCCATCATGACAATTGTTGGATTTATAATTATTATTTTTACCTTTCTGGGAGTTAATATTTTTCTGGGCGGGCATCACCAGAATTTTACCAAATAGTGAAAGAACCATGTCAAATATTTTTTTAATCGGTGCAAATCATAAAACCGCGCCCGTGGAACTTCGGGAAAAATTGTCTTTTACAGCTGAGGAGACCCTTGGGGCCCTTGGGTATCTGAAAGAGGCTCCCCATATCAAGGAAGCCCTTGTGTTTTCAACCTGTAACCGGACGGAAATTTTGTACATCCCGAAAACCGGTGACCAGATTGAGGAGATCATACACTTTATTTCCCGGCATAAGCGGATAGCTGTTTCTGAGTTCCGGAAGGCTTTGTACATCCATGGGGGAGAGGCGGCCATCCGGCATATGTTCCGGGTGTCAGCCAGTCTGGATTCCATGGTGGTGGGCGAACCCCAGATTCTGGGTCAGATCAAAAAAGCCTATAAGACTGCAGTGGAAGAAGGCGCCTGCGGTGTGCTGCTCAACCGGATGATGCACAAATCCTTTTCCGTTGCCAAGCGGGTCAGAAAAGAGACCGGCATCGGGGACAATGCGGTTTCCATCTCCTATGCCGCCATTGAGCTTGCCAATAAAATTTTTGGCGATTTGTCGGGTATCCGGGTGATGCTGCTGGGGGCCGGTGAAATGGCGGAACTTGCGGTTGAGCATTTGATATCCCACAATGTTAAAGAGATTGTGGTGGCCAATCGGACCTTTAAAAATGCCCTTGCTCTTGCCCAAAAATTCAAGGGCCGGGCGATCCAGTTTGAGGAAAGGGAAGCAGTGCTTGCAGAGGTGGACATTATCATCAGCTCAACCGGTGCCACGGAATATATCCTTACCCAGGACCAGGTAAAGCGGGCCATGAAAAAAAGGCAGCATAAAACCATCTTTTTCATTGATATCGCCGTGCCAAGGGATATTGACCCGAAAATCAATCGGGTGTCCAATGCCTATGTTTATGATATTGATGACTTAAGAAGCATTGTTGAAACCAACATCGCCCAGCGGGAACAGGAGACCGTCAAGGCCGGGCGGTTTGTGGAAGAAGCTGTGGTAAGCTTTCAAAAATGGATGGACAGCCTTTCCATTGTTCCCACCATCAAGGCCATTAACGACAAAATGACCACCATTGTTGAAATGGAATTCAACAAGACCATTTCTTCCCTGAACCATTTGTCTCCTGAGGACATTGAAGCGGTCCGGCGCATGACCCAGGCCATTGCAACACGGGCCATCCATGATCCCATCCGATTTCTGCGAAACACAGGGGACCACCGGGACGATTCCCTGTATCTGAATGTGACCCGGCAATTGTTTGACCTGGATATTCCGGAAAAAGAATAGACCAAACCCAAACCAAAGAAAAAACCCAAAAAACAACCCCACTGAAAACACCTAGCATCCAAAGTCAGATACCCGTTCGTATTTAAATTTCAAATCATCACCAGAATGCACTCGCCTGTTTTATTTTTTCTTTAGGAAGTTAAAAAAACACAATTTTATTCGATTTGAGGATGTCTGTCACAAAAAAAATAATATTAAATTCTTGACGTGTAGCTGTAAT
>VMSR01000058.1 GCA_013792075.1 Desulfobacula sp. | reverse complement strand
GCCGGGTGCCGGGCAGGTGTGTCACCATCAGCTTAGGCAGAACGGATCATGATGATATTGGATACCCTATTTCCTTTGTTCGCCCTTCTTTTGCTGGGCAGTCTGTTAAAAAAGTTTCAAATCACCAATGAAGCGTTTTTAAAAACAGCAGACAAGCTGGTGTATTATATCTTTTTTCCTGTCATGCTGTTCTGGAAGATCGGCAATTCTCCAAGCCATGGGGGGCTCAGTCTCGGGCTTTGTCTGGCCGGCATTTTTGCCGTGGTGCTGGTATTTGGGTTAAGCCTTCTTTTTATCCGCCAAAGTCATCTGCCCGGGTTCCAGGCAGGTTCTTTTTCCCAGGCTTGTTATCGGTTCAATACCTATATCGGGATGGCCATTGTCATGAATTCTCTGGGTGAGCCCGGGGTCAGATATTTTGGAATTCTGGTGGGATTTGTCATTCCCCTGATCAATGTCCTGGCTGTCTCTGTTCTGATCTGGTATTCGGACCAGAACCTTTCGATGAAGAAGAAGATCCGATTTTTTGCCAGGGCCCTTATTTCCAATCCATTGATCCTGGGGTGTGTGGCCGGACTTTTGGTCTCCAGGTCCGGGGTTGTCTTCCCTAGGGTTATGAACAATACCTTTTCTTTGATGACATCGGTCACCCTTCCTTTGGCATTGATTTCCATCGGCGGAACCTTGAGTTTTAGAGGGCTTGCCTGTCATACAAAGGTTTCTTTGATTGCCGTATGCTTCAAACTGCTGGCGCTGCCCGTTGTCGGATTTTTCATGCTGAAGGGGTTCCAGGTCACGGGCATTCCCTTTAAAACCGGAATGATCTTTTTTTGCCTGCCCACCTCCACCGCCATTTATGTCCTGTCAGCGCAATTGAATTCCGACACTGAGCTGGCTTCGGCTGCCATTATGCTGTCCACCCTGTTTTCCTTTGTGTCCCTGTCCGTTGCCCTCCGTTTATAAAAAGAGGCATAAAACACTTTAAAAAAGGCGGTGTGTTAGCCCGGACAGGGGCTTTTGACAAGGGGTTCTCCCGGGAGCGTTTGAAGTTCCAACGCAGTAAGGGCTGATTTTTTCATGAAAAGGGCAATCTCTTTTAAGGTCGCCATATCATCCACAGAATTCCGCAGGATACCGAAGCCTTCAGAAAGTGCCAGGATGGTTGCTGCAGCCTTTTCCTTGTCTGCGACTTTGACCAGGCCGTTTTCTTCCCAGGCTTCAATTTCAGCCATGCCGAACGCAATGAATTTTCCCATGAGCCCTTTGATTTTTTCCCGGATCTTGTCATTTCTAAACCCCATGGCGTAACAGGACCAGAAAACCGCATCCCGCTGGGGCATGGTGCCGCTGGTGTCAAATACCATATCCAGCAGTCCTTCAAGTCTTTCCCGGGGAGTCGTATATTTTTTTAGTTCTTCAAGGTAGGCTGTCATGGAGGATTTATAGAGATATTCTACCATTTCCATGATCAGTCCTTCCTTACTTTTAAAATAATGGATTAACAGCCCGGAATTTACCCCCATGCGGGTGGCAATTTTGCCGATGGTCATGCCCATGAAGCCTTCTTCCTCTACCACCTTGTAAGTATGTCTGAGTATTTCCGGCTTTCGAATATGTGATATGCTTTTCCGACCCATGGTATCTCCATTATTTCATTATTTGTCTGCTTATTAATATATTATTTTCCTGTTTTTTGTCAATTTTTTTGTTCCATCCGATGGAACAATTTCTCGCTGGCAGGGACCGCGGGTCTTTCTTTTGTTAACGATTTTGTTGTGTCTGTAGATTCTGGGTTCCGGGGATTCGGATTATGGGAAGGGGAAACCCGGCCCGGGAAATACCCGGGCCGGGTCGACGGGCGATCAGGCAATATCCCGCCTGTCGGACATGTCCACAAGGGTTCTTTCCCTTGTTTTGTCAATGCCGAGTTCTTTTCGTTTTTTGTCAATATGCGCAATCATCATGTGGGCGATCTCAATGGGGTCGACCGCAACTCCCCATTTCCCATATCCCTGTTGCTCAAGTCCGTTAAAGAGTAAATCATGGAACTTGGTTCCCTTGATCGAGGGGAACCCGATGCCAAATACCGTGTAAACCCCGGAGGCTACAAAATACTGGCCAATGGCCAGGGCTTTTTCACTCATCCATTCCGGGGCACAGCCGGCAACCGGAAGGTCGGCAATGCTGTTGCCAAGGCCGCCTGCTTTTACCATGGCCGATGCGGCAATGAGAATCCGGGTATTGTCCACACAGGAACCAAGGCCCAATACCGGGGGCATACCTACGGTTTCGCAGACCTCTGCAAGGCCGGGTCCGGCCAAAGGCGCTGCTTCAGGCGTTAAAAAACCCGCCTTGGCCAGGGCGATCTGGGAGCAGCCGGTCTGGAGGACCAGCACATCGTTTTTGATCAGCTCCTGAACCAGGGCCACATGGACGGAGTCCTGTTTGACCTTGGGGTTGGTACAGCCCACAACGCCGGCAACCCCCCGGATTCTGCCATTGATGATATTGTCATTCAAGGGAGAATAGGATCCCCTGAAGGTTCCGCCCAGCATGTATTCGATATACTCATGGGTAAACCCGTGAACCCCTTTCTGGGTCTGCTGGGGGATTTCAATGGGCATGCTTCTGGAGCCAAACCGCGTAATGGCCTTGGTAAGAATCTGGTCCGTACAGGCCCTGGGGTCATGGTCATCAAATTCAATGTGGGTGGCCCCTTCAATATGGGCCCTTGCGTTGGTGGTGATCAAATGGGTGTCATAGCATTTGGCTACGGCCGCCAGCCCCTGTTTGATGCACTGGATATCCACGACCATTGCATCCACGGCCCCTGTTACCATGATGGCTTCGGTGGAGCCGAAATTGCCGGCATGGGGTACTCCGTGCCGGGACATCATCTCCGCTCCTGAACAGCACATGCCAATCAGGTTAATGCCCTTGGCTCCTTTTGCTTTGGCCGCATCAATAAAGAAGGGATCGGAGACCGCGGCCAGCATCCCTTCGAACATGGCAGGTTCATGTCCGTGAACAATGACATTTACGTGGTCTTCCTTGAGAACGCCCATGTTGACCTCTGCCACTGTGGGAGAGGGAGTGCCGAACATAATGTCAGACAGCTCGGTTGCCACCATGGAGCCGCCCCATCCGTCGGCAAGCGCCGTCCGGCTGATCTGCTTGGTGAGATTGTTATATTCCTGGTCACATCCGATGTGGGTCCGGCTCATCAGCTCCATGACCTCCCGCATGGCACCCCTGGGCACGATGCCATCCTTGCGCCATTGTTCCAGGGTTGCTTTGGGTGCCCTGCGGGTAAAGGGCATTTCTCCGTCCACGTTGGTAAAGGTTTTGTCCAGTTCGTCGCAGAGTTCCTTGGCCACTGCATAAACCTCTTTTCCCTCCACTTCAATTCCGATGGACGTGGCCACCCGTTCCAGCTTTATGGTGTCTTTGATGCTAAATTCTTTGTTCTTTCCGTCCACGATGTCTTTGAATAATTTAAGAATATGCATCCCGTGGTCATTATGGGAGGCAGATCCTGTGGCCACATTCCGGGCAAAATTTCTGGCCATTATTGTGTCAATGGTGGCGCCGCAGACCCCGACTTTTTTATAAGGGTCTCTCGGATTCAGGCGGCAGGGGCCCATGAAGCAGTGTTTACAACAGGCAGACTCCACCCCGATGGGACAGGGTTTCATCTCGTATCCCCGGTCAAGGTCAATCAATACACCATCCCGTCGCGCCTTTTCCAGCATCTGGGCGGTTGCCTTGCACATGGTTCTGTCCGATGCGCTTACCTGTTCTTTAATGGGTTTATCACTGGCCATATGTATCTCCTTTGAAATTGATTGGCAGCCTGAGCTGCTGCAAAGTGTATATCGGGTTTAAGACATGAAAATCCTTTCTTTTTGCCTTGGGTTTTGGATTGCAAGGCTAAACAAATGATCCTGTCTTCGGCGAATTTATTCCGGGTATTTTAGCAGACTATATTTTTTTCGCCGGCCCCACCTAAGTTAGAGTCAATATAAGCATGATTGGCCGATGTGCCACATTGTATCACATATAAAAAATGCATACCCTTTTTTTATCGTGTAAAAACAAATAGTTGTCAGAAAGAAAAATATTTTGGTAACACCCTTCCGGGGAAAAAAACAAAGGGGTGTTACCGGGCGCAACTTATCCAATGACGTCCACGGCTGCAAACCGAGGTTCATGGAGGGGAATGAGGATATCTGCCGCCTTTTGTACGGCTTTCATTATATCGTAGGCAGCATATACATCCACATGGGTGCCCGGGGGTATTAGGTCCATTTCCATCCCTTTGATCGCAGGCGGGGGATTATAATTTTCGTCAATGATACAGAACCCCGTGATGGCGGCAGTCCCTTTTGCCGTTTCAATAAAGACGGTAAGGCCGCCTTTTGTATGGACCGGGGTGTGTATGACCCGGATTCCGTCAATGATGTCCGTATCCCCGGTGATTACCCGGATCTGTCCATTCTCCTCAATCTCCTCAATATAGTCTTCCAGATACCGGTAATCCAGGGGATGGGGATTGTGGACGGAATCCAGTTCTTTTTCATGGATATAGAATAGCGCGTTTGTACATTTATAGTCATTTTCACAATGGTCTGTGTGCAAATGGGTGTGGATGACCATGTCAATGTCTGCCGGGGTAAGGTTGTGGCGTGCCAGGCCCTGCTCAAAGGTATAAATTTTTCCGCCGATGGCATCTTCCCGGTCCCGGGACTGGATGGGATTTATTTCGCCGGTGTCCACCAGGATACGGCTGTCTCCTCCTTGTATCAGCCACGAAAAAATGGGGACGGTAAAGGATTCACCCTGACCGTGTTGATAGGTCATGTAGCTTTTATCAAACACCTTGGTTCCCATGACAATGGGATGGATGGTATAAAATAGGGTCATTTTTTGATCCCTCCTTTGTGAAAATAGGGGCAGGAAATAAAAAGGCCCTGGCCGGAAACAATTTTCCAGGCCAGGGCCTTTTGTCTTTATTGTAAAAGCATCTGCTTTAAAGGATCTGTTTTAAAGGATCTGTTTTAAAAACAACTTGGTCCGAGCATGGGTGGGGGCGGTAAAGAAATGTTCGGGCGTCCCCTCTTCGACGATTCTCCCTTCATCCATGAAGATTACCCGATCCCCTACTTCCCTTGCAAATCCCATTTCGTGGGTTACGCAGACCATGGTCATGCCCTCCTTTGCCAGGGCTTTCATGACATCCAGCACTTCGCCGATCATTTCCGGATCAAGGGCTGAGGTGGGTTCGTCAAAGAGCATGATCTTGGGATCCATGGCAAGGGCCCGTGCAATGGCCACCCGCTGCTGCTGGCCTCCGGAAAGATTGGACGGATGGGCCAGGGCTTTTTCGGCAATGCCCACCTTTTCAAGGATCATCATGGCCTTTTCTTCCCGTTCCTTTTTTCCCCGTTTTCTGACCAGTTTCTGGGCCAGGCAGACATTGCCCAAAATCGTCTGGTGGGGAAACAGGTTGAACGACTGGAAGACCATGCCCATTTCAGCCCGGACTTTATTGATGTCGGTTTTGGGGTCAAATATGTCCACCCCATCCACCAGGATCTGGCCGTGATCTGCTGTTTCCAGCCGGTTCAGGCATCGCAGAAAAGTACTTTTCCCGGAACCTGAGGGGCCGATGACCACGACCACCTCACCTGCTTTTATGGAATTGGAAACATCTACCAGGGCTCTGACCTCATGGGGGACATAATAGGTTTTGTAAATATTATTGATTTCAATCATTTTTGGGCTGTCCTCCTTTCCAGATACTGAACAAACATGGAAAGCGTAAAGGTCATGAGCAGGTAGAGAATTGCACATAAAATCCACAATTCAAAGGTCTGAAGGCTTGTGGTAATCCCTTCACGGGTTGCTTTTGTCAATTCCCTGATGGAAATCATCCCCAGCAGGGACGAATCTTTGATCAAATTGATGAATTGTCCTGCCAGGGGGGGTAAAATGGTTTTCAATGCCTGGGGAAGGATGATGTGAAACATGCATTGGAAATAGCTCATCCCTGCTGACCGCGCTGCTTCCACCTGCCCGGGATGAATGGCTTCAATGCCGGCCCGGACAATCTCCACCACATAGGCGCCGGTGAAGATGGACAATGCCATAATACCATACCACTCTGGGTTGATCTTTGGGATTCCGTTCATCATCAATATTTTGTTCATGGTGGTTCCCAGAACAAAATAAAAGATCATGATCTGGACCAGCAATGGAGACCCCCGGATGACCTCCACATAGGTGATGGCCGTCCATTTGAGGATCGGGGTATCTGATACCCTTGCCACCCCGCCGATAATCCCCAGAAGGATACCGAAAATGGTGGAGATAAAGCTGATTTTCAGGGTGACCCACAGGCCTATGGCCAAAAGTCCGGGCTTCCATTCCCCCTTGTATTGGGCAATGATGTCGCCGGGAGAGACCGAGTCTCCTTCGTCCCAGTGAAAGGATCCAGCAGGAACGAGGAATTTCTTTTCCCCCTCCTCACCCTGGATGACAATTTCAACTTTGTCCTTGTTGGGGTTGAGGGAGGCAATTTCCCCATCGGCTTCCACATAAAGGGTAATTGATGGCTGGTACATAAAATATTGGGGGATTTTAAACCAGCGCCATTGGTATTCAACCGCCACGGTTGCATAGTATACGGATCCGATTACCAGAAACATCAATGCAATGAAGCCTGCAACGGAAACTGCATGGGCGGTTGGGTTGCTCAGCCGGGAAATATTGGATTTTTTTTGTTCCATGTGTTGTCTGCCTTAAAAAACGGGCCGGCAGAAAATGTTTACTGCCGGCCCAATTAATTTTTACACAATCAATCTAGTTTTTAAGATCTTTCTGCCACTCATCGGATTTGATCCATTTTTCATAGGATTTTTCATATCTTCCGTCGTTTTTGTATTGACGCAAAAAGTTATTCAAAAAATTGAGAAAATCCGGGTCTCCTTTGCGAATGGCCATTGCAAGGGGTTCAAAGGTGAACGGTTTGGTCAGGGCGATGGTTTTGCCAGCGCCATGCTGTGCCTGGACGATTTCAATCAAAGGGAGGTCGTAAACCGTGGCGTCTGCGTTACCCTGGATGACTTCCATGCAGGCTTCTGTTTCAACTTCAAAGGATTTATAGGTGGCTTTGGGGATCATTCTTTTAACGGCTTGTTCGCCTGTGGTTCCCAATTTAGAGGTAATCACAAATTTGGGATCATTGAGGTCTTTATAGGACAATACTTTACCTTCATGTTTTTTGTTGAGGAGAATGGCCTGTCCGATAACAATGTAGGGGTCGGTGAAGTTGATGGCCAGGTTTCTTTCCTGGGTACAGGTCATGCCGGAGATGATGATATCATATTTGTCTGTGATCAGGCCGGGAATAATACCGTCCCAGGCAGTGTTTACGGGTTCGTATGTGACTTTCATGGCTTTTGCAAGGGCTTTTCCCATGTCAACGTCAAATCCGATATACTGGCCTTTTGTGTTGGTCATTTCAAAGGGAAGGTAACCGGATTCAAATCCCACACGAAGTTTACCTGATTTTACGATGGATTCAATGGTGGATGTTTTGGCAAGCTCAATGTCTGCACTAAAGGCCGGCGCCGATACAAAAAGAAACGCCAAAGCAAACAATGAAATAAGTACTTTTTTCATCTTTTTCCTCCTAAAAAAATTAAAGTGTGACCTTCCCAGTCCTTTGGAAATGCATTCCGAAAATTCCTAGAAAGTCATGTTAAATAACGATAACCCCTTCTATAATTGAGTTTAATACTTAGCATAATCATCTTAAATGGCAAGCACTATTTGCGGCCCGGGTAACTTTCATGGTTGTTGCTACTCCAATAGCGACATAGTCTGTGGGATTAAAAATGTCAACATAAAAAAGGGGATAGTCCATTGACCTGTGTATTTTTTGCAATCATCTCTTGATGAGGGAAGCAGGTTGACGGCAGGGGGGAAAATGGCGTACCATTGGCCGAATATAATAGCCGAATATAATAATGGCTATCTGCAAAAAAATATCTTTGAAATAGGCCATAGATGATGTGGAGACCAAGCGTTTTGAAACAGGCATTTCAAAAACATAAAATAAAAATTTTGGCTGTGTCCGACTATATTGACAAAGATCTGACCCGGCAGGTGGAGGACAAGACCCTAACGCCGGTGGACCTGATTATCTCCTGCGGAGACCTTGCCCTTGAATATCTGTCTTTCCTGCGGGACCGTCTGGATACACCCCTTTATTACATCAAGGGAAACCATGATATCCGGTATACCCGGACAAATCCCATGGGATGTGAAAATATTCATGGCCGGGTGGTCTCCTTCGGATCCCTGAATATTTTAGGGCTTGAAGGGTCCTTATGGTATAATGGCGGGATGAATCAGTATACAGATGCCATGATGCAAAAAATACTATTCTGGATGTGGTTTTCCATCTGGCGGAAAGGCCGGATTCACCTGGTGGTGACCCATGCACCCCCCCGGCATATCCATGATCGGGAAGACAGGTGTCACATGGGATTTGAAAGTTTTAAGTCCCTTATTATAAAACACACTCCCGACTATTTTGTTCACGGCCATATTCACCAGGAGTTTGAAACAGCAGGGGAAAGGATAACGCAATTTCATACCACCCAGGTGATCAATACCTGCGGGTATACCATAATAGAGGTTTAATCATGAAAAAATTTCTTAAAACTATTTTTGGTTACAGTCCGTCCAAAAAAGATACTGACCATGTCAGTTCCTTTAACGAGCAGCAGGCCAAGGAAGAGGACGTTAAGTTTGTTGACCACGGGGTCCAGACCATTGCCCTTGAAAACATCATCGGAAGTGTGGGCAAGTATTCTGATTTTGATTCCCAGTTCAGACCCAAAAAACATGTTTCAGGCAAGCGGTTCATGGATATCAAGCGGTCCATGCGGGAAGGGGCCTCCCTTCCGCCGGTGAACCTGTACCAGATTCGGGACGACTATTATGTCCTGGACGGAAACCACCGGGTGGCCGCGGCAAAAGAGTTGGGATGGGCAGACATAAAGGCAAAGGTGGTAGAGCTTTTATCCGGCAAAAATACCATTGAAAACCTTTTGTATATCGAACGGCAGAAATTTTATGAGCGAACCGGCCTGACAGGAAAGATTGATCTGACCGAGGTGGGGAAATATGTTTTTCTGGAAAAACAGATTCAAAAGCATCAGCTTTACCTGGCCAGTCAGTCGGGCATGGACTGTGATTTTACAAAAGCGTCAAAAGACTGGTACAATACCATCTATGTTCCCATGACCGCCATCATCAGCAACGGCGGTCTGCTCAAGTCCTTCCCTGAACGGACCGTGGCAGACCTGTATGCCTATATTGCTTACCATCATTGGGACAGAACTTCCCCCCGCAGATACGGGATCGGCATTGACCGGCTCATTCCAAAGAGCATGGAAGGTTTTCGCAAAAGCATGCTGGATAAAAGCACTCCGGATTATCCTGAGATGAAACGAACCATTACCGCCTTTGTTCTCATTGATATCGACACCTCAACCGGATTTTCGGTAATTGATAAATTATTTGCCCTGGATGAAATACAAGAGGTGCATTCGGTCCATGGAAATATTGATATCCTGGCAAAGCTGGTGCTGAAAAGGGATTTTTTGGCCTCGGATGCGGAAATTATTGCTGAGTTTGTGGATCAGAAGATCCGACAGATTGACGGGATCAACCGGACCCAGACCATTATTCCGGGTCTGTCCAAGGTCAAGGAAGGGTTTGTCTGTTAATTTAGGCCTCGGTAGCGGTTCGGTTGTTTTTTTACAAAACAATACTCAGGGTTTGTTGAATATTTCGTAGGAAAGAAGAATGGCTTCGGCCACTTCCCGAATGTTTTTTCTTGAGTCCATGCTCCGTTTTTGCATCCATCGGTGGGCCTCTTCCCCGGTCATTTTTCGGTTGACCATGAGAATTTCCTTGGCCAGTTCTATTTTTTTCCGGGCCTCCAATTCTTCCTGGATCACCCGGGTCTTGACCATGAGTTCTGTGTTGACAATGGCCACCGCAGCCTGGTTTGCCACGGCCCGGAGCAGGTTGACCTCCGTGTCTGAAAAATCATGGGGTGTTGCCGTGAAACAATTTAACACCCCGATGACCTTTTCATCTTTGGTTTTCAGGGGAATGCCCACCATGGAGACAAGACCCAGTTTCCTGGCCATTTCCTTTTCCTTGAACCGTTTGCTGTTCAGAACATCCTTGAGGATCAGGGGTTTTTTATGGGTGACCACATACCCTACCACGCCTTCGTCCAGGTTCAGGGACCTGTCCTTAATATAGGCAGGGGAAATGGACTGGGTGGCTTTGAGGCGTATTTTCGGGGGATTTTCCTCTTCATTGACAATCCACAACGAACAGATTTCCACTCCGGTGACCTTGGCTGTGACCATCACGATGAGCTTTAGCAGATCTTCAATATAAAGATCTGATGTGATTGCACGGCTGATGTCGGTCAGTGCCCGGATATATCCGTCATATGTCTGGTTGCTTTTTCCTTCCATAATGCACTCACCTTAATCAGAATATGGGTAAACTATCAATATAAAAAGTAAATTTAACCGGTGCCACGCTCCCTATAATGGTGAATTGGGCACCAGATCCCAGATGCCGCAGGGGCAAGCCCCTTTGCAGAATCCGCATCCAATGCATTTCTCGGCATCCACGATATATTCAAATCCGGATTGGCTTAAGGCCTTGCGCTCAATGGCTGCTTCCGGACAGATGGCAACACAGATGCCGCAGTCCTTGCAATTCCCGCAGGAAGCACAGTCATCACCGCAAGCGTTCAGCTCATCCGCCTTACTTCTCGGGTCATAATACTCAAGGCGTATCCGGGTTTTATCGATCATGGGAAGTCGCTCCCCCTGGTCGGGTCGTTTGCCGGCAATGATCTGGTCAATGCTCTGGGCAACCTTTTTCCCGCCGCCAATGGCATCGGTGATAAGGCCAGGTCCCACCACATCTCCCAGGGCAAACACCCGGGGGTCGGATGTGCGGCCAAAGGTATCCACCGCAACAAATCCGTTTTCAATGGCCAGTTCATTCCCGAGAAATTCAAGATCCGGAACATCCCCGATGGAGATGACCACGGTATCTGCGGACAAAAGCTCTCCATCCTGGAGCAAAACGCCTTGGGGCGTGATTTCTTTGGTGAACAAAGGCCACCTGAATGTGGCGCCGCAGGCTTGGGCATCTTCTTTTTCCCTGCCAAAGGCTGCCGGTTTCTGGACATCAATGAGGGTGATCTGTCTTGCCCCCAGGCGGTGGGCCTCGGTTGCCACGTCACACCCCACATTGCCGGCCCCGATGATCACTATTTTTTCTCCGGATTTTTTAGGGTTTTGTTTGGCGGCCGCCAGAAAATCGTTGGCAGCGATTGCTCTTTCAATGCCCTTGATGGGAAGCGTCCGGGGTTTCTTAGCCCCGGCCGCCACAATGGTGAAATCATAATCATACTTGATTTTGGAAAATTCTGAATGGTCAATCGCCTGTTCCAGGCGAATGTCGGAAATCAGGCTCTTTACCCGGGCAAGTTCGGCTTCCAGGGTCTCTCCGGGTATTCTGGAGTCTGGGATGGCCGATGATATCTTTCCGCCGATGGTCTTGCCGGTCTCAAAGAGGGTGACGGTATGGCCTTTCAGGGTCAGGTGCCAGGCTGCGGAAATGCCGCCGGGGCCGGCCCCGATGACGGCAATTTTCTTTTTGCTCTTTTTGGCTGGTGTGGGAGCAGGGATCTCTTTGCCGGCCCTTCCCAAAAGCCGCACATCAATGGGGGTCATGGAGGACAGGTTCCGGGTGCAGGACGCCATGCAGGGACTGGGACACAAATATCCGCACACCGTGGCTGGAAAGGGGGTGTATTCAAGGCCCATGCCGATGGCTTCGTCAATATTGTCCGCCCGGACCATGGCCCATCTTTCCTGGACCGGAATCCCGGTCGGACAGGAGGCCTGGCAGGGAGACATATACCGTCCCTGCTCCCAGACCGGGACATAGCGCCTTAGTTCGGCCTTGGCAATGAGGGGAATGGTTCCTTTTTCCGTTTCCTGGAGGTCACCGATCAGTCCGCCTTTGCCCAATTCCCTGTCCCAGACCTGGGTTCTGAACCTCTCCATGGACAGCATTTCAGAGCCGGTTGTTTTTTCCCGGGGGCTTTTGCTTGTCAGCACCTGCCAGGCAGCCCGGTCGGACAGGGAGGCCATGAGTTCCGGTTTTTTGATTTTATTTAGAAAGTTTTTAAGATTGGGTATAAGCCAGTCCCAGTTTTCATCGGACATGGGGATAGGTTTGGCATCTTTATCTGAAAAACCCTCTGCATTGCCCCGGACAAATACCGTGCCGCCCACCATGCCCACCAGGGGCCGATACCCGAGAATCTTATCGGCTTCATGGAATCCGATTCCGCAGATCACGGCAATGCCGCCGGCCATGAATTCTCCAAAATAATCCCCGGCAGCCCCCAGAACCCAGAGTTCCGGCGGTTCAAATCGCGGGTTGCATTTGGTCATGGTCATGCCCCTGGCACCGAGATTCCCGCCGATATAGACTTTCCCCTGGGCCGCTCCGTTCATGGCGCCGTTGGAGGCATTGCCATGGACAATGATTTCGGCCCCTGCATTGAGCCAGCCAATATCATCCGAGGCAGGTCCCATGACCTCGATAATGGTATTGGCGTTGCCCAGGGATCCGGTTCGCTGGCCTGAGTGGCCGATGATGCGTATATGGGTTTCTTCGGTTGTATCCCAGAGCCTGCCGCCAATGCCGTGCTGGCCAAAGGCTTCTATTTCCAGGTTCCTGTGTCCGCTTTTAATGTGCTGGTGGATGATCTCTTCCAGCACCCGGGAGGGAATCCGTTTTTCTTCTCTCTTGCCTGATATATAGATATAATCATTTGTTTTCATGAACGCTTCCTTTACACCACATACTTGATACTAAGGCGGTTTGCAATGGCTTGGTCATCTATCCCAAGGGCATCGGACATGCCGATGGGCAGGGAGGTGGATCTTCCCAAAGGCGCCACGATTTTTTTGAGTTCCGTGTCAAAAGAGACAAAAAGATCCACGATCCGCTGGGCAACGTCTTCCGGGTCCAGACGCCGGTAGAGCCTGGGGTCCTGGGAGGTGATTCCCTTGGGGCAGAGCCCTAAGTTACAGACATTGCACCGGTCCTCTTCGGTACCCACACAGCCGGCGGCCGCCTGCATTGCATATTTTCCGATCTGAACCCCTGAGGCGCCCAGCATGATGAGGGAGGCTGCATTGGCGGCAATATTGCCGTTCTTGCCGATACCGCCCCCGGCAAAGATGGGAATTTCGTTCTGCTTTCCGATCTTGGTCAGGTTCAGGTAATTGTCCCGGATACAAGAGGCGATGGGGTGGCCCATGTGATCCATGGAGACCGCATAGGCAGCCCCGGTTCCCCCGTCTTCCCCGTCAATGGCCAAACCCGACGCATAATCGTTCCGGGTGAGGTTGTTGAGCACGGCCAGGGAGGTGGAGGATGCGGATATCTTCGGATATACCGGCACCCGAAATCCCCAGGCCATGGACATGGACAATATCATTTTGGCCACCGACTCTTCAATGGAATACTGGGTTTGGTGGGTGGGAGGGCTTGGCAGAGAGATCCCCTGGGGAACTCCCCTTATGGCGGCAATCAATTTATTGACCTTGTGCCACATGAGCAATCCGCCGTCCCCGGGTTTGGCACCCTGGCCGTATTTGATCTCAATGGCGCAGGGGTCTTCCTTCATATGGGGAATGGCATGGATGATTTCATCCCATCCGAAATAGCCAGAAGCAATCTGGAGGATGACATATTTTAAGAATCGGGAGCGCAAAAGACGCGGAGGGCATCCCCCTTCTCCTGTGCACATGCGTACGGGCATGCCCATCTCTTCGTTCAGATAGGCCACTCCCATTTGCAACCCTTCCCACATGGTGGGGGAAAGGGCCCCAAAGGACATGCCGCCGATGATCAGCGGATAAATTTCCCTTACCGGCGGAATCCAGCCCTTTTCCTTGAGGCGCTTCATGTTTTCCCTGGGGGAGAGAACGCGTCCCAGAAGGGTCCGCATTTCAAATTCATGTCGTCCGGCGTCCAGGGCCGGGTCCGTGAGCATGGAAATCCGGGTGAACTTTATCCGGTCCAGCACAGAACCCGAGGCGTTTCTTCTGCCCCCCCTTCGTCGGGGGATGCCTTTCTGGTTGATATGGAATTTTAACCGGTCCAGCCCCGGGTTTTTAACCGGTGAGATGGCATCATTGGGGCAGGCCATAGTGCACATGGCACATCCGATGCAGGCATTTTCCACATCGGTTTTCTGCTGGATACCGTAAAAGGTCTCATATTGGTTGGAATGAACGGCATCCTTTTGTATGGATGTCCGGACAATTCTTTTTTGAAATACCTTCAGTTCAATGGCCTTAACCGGGCAGACCGCCGTGCATTGGCCGCACAGGGTACACCGGTCATTGCTGTAGCGAATCTGCCAGGGCAGATCGTTCAGGCTTAAAGAGGAAGGTTCAAGGCTTCTGTTTGACGACATATCTTTACCTCCTGGCGGTCAGGGCTTACAATTACAGTATCAAGGTGCATGGGTTGAATATCTTTGGATTTGTCCCGGTCCGGGATCACGGCATCCAGGCCGCAGATTTCCGATGAAAAACCATAAAGACCCGGTTTTCCTCCCACAACGCCGGGCCTCAGTTTTTTTCTGTCCTGGGCCATGAAAAGAGAATGGTCGGGCAGGGTGCCGATGACGCAATTGGGTCCGTCAATGATCAGGGGCCTGCAGGTTCGCTTCAAATGGGTGAGAAACTCGGCGTCCGGGTGTCGTTGAAGGTCTTCTTCCTGGAGGGGGGTGATCACATGCTTGTAGGCATCGATGCCAAGTTCCAGTTCTTCCATGGCATAATGGAGAATATGGGCAAAAACTTCGGAGTCGGACTGGTATCCGCTATAGGCAGGGATTCCCCTGGAAGAGAGAAAATCCCTGATGGGGATAAATGCCGTGTTTTCCCCATTGGTCATGGTGCAATACCCTTTGATGAAAAAGGGATGGCAGGCATACAGGTTGATAGCATAGTTGGTGTTCTGGCGGCCCTGGGCCATGATCACCCGGGCATGGAGTTCTTTTCGGTCAAGCCCCAGGTAATGACCCAGCTGAAGGGGATCACCGATTTCCTTGATCATGATGGTGTCGGGCCAGAAAGAAAAGACCATCATGTCGTTTTTTTCTTCTCCCATGTCCCGGATTTTGAGCCGTATGTCCGAGAGCCGGCCGGCGATCTCGCTTTGGTCAAGATTTTCCCAGCCTTCGGGCAGTTCATAGGCCCGGATCAGATAGAGATCCCGTCTGGGAATGCCTTCAACCGGTTGTTTTGGGATTTTTAGAGAAATTTTATACTTGGTCAGAAATCCCTTGTCCATCATGAACAGATCCAGGCGCCGAATCCCTTCTTCACTGAAGATACCCGATAAAATCGGGGCGTCCTTCATTTCCTCAAAGGGGCCCCCAAGGTCCTGGAGCAAAAGTCCCATGCCGGATCCGTCATGCCCCTCTTTCATTACGTCAAGGGCTTTGATGGCCAACATCGGAGATATTGGATCCTTGCTGGTAAGTGCGAACAGGCGACACATTATATAGACTCCTTGTCTTTTACAGAAAAGTGGTAATTATCAATTTTCCAAAATTCTTAGTTTAAAGATTACCATGTACCATGTCAATAATTTTTTATTGTTTTTCAGTGAGTTACGGGGTTTGGCTAAGGAGGGATGGTTTGGTAAAAAACTGACTTTCCCCATAAAAAGAAGGGATTTTAAAGGATTGCTTAATTTTTATATAAAAAATTACAAAATAACAGAAGGATACCTAGGCTGGGGACTCCGGTTTTTTGATTTCCTTCAGGGGAATGGAAAATCCGGCTTGTTCATAGAGTGCTTTGATTTTGAGCAGGTCTGATTCAAGGGATTCTCCCGGATCGATTCTGCCGATCCACCGGGTCCGCTTTGCCCGATTGTCCAGGTACCAGCAGATAATGGGGACGTTTGCCCCTTTTGCAATATGCCAGAACCCGGTTTTAATGGTGGTAACCTGCTTTCGGGTGCCTTCGGGAACCAGGGCCAACACCAGTTCGTCCCGTTTATTGAATTCAGCCACCACACTTCCCACAAATCCGCTGGCTTTATCCCGTTCTACCGGGAGTCCCCCAAGACCTTTGAGCAAAAGGGACATGGGAAAGAAAAACCAGGATGCTTTTACCAGCAGGCGGGCATTGACCTTTGCAATTTTTATATAGGTCAGGGCCCGGAAGGTGTCCATGTTTTTGGTATGGGGAAAACCTATGACCACACTTTTTTTGTCCCAGTACTCCGGCAGGGGATCATAGGTCCAGCCAATGGAAAAATACAAGATCCTGCCAATCCAGCTCAATAGGGTTTTCATCAGTGGTGGTGTCCGCATCCGCCTTCTTTTTTGTTCTTTTTTCCCTGGCAGAGGTCAAATATGTGGTAGAGTTTTAACTGGTTTTTTTCCAGAAGGTCCAGGTTTTCGGATATGGTTTCTCCCTGGGCGGCATACACTTTTATGTTTGCGGAATTCAACCCCCGAAGAGACCCGTCTCCAATACAGCAGGTGACCACGGCATCCACTGCTGTCTCCTTGTCAAATACCCCGGTTTTACACGAAGCGTTTTTCTCCAGAAGTTTCTGGTTGGCCGCAACTTCAATCGTTCGTGTATCAAGGTCCACAATCAAAAATTCTTCGACAACGCCAAAGTGTTCGTTTATAAGACTTTTCAGCCCGTTATTTTTTTTCACCGGAAATGCAACTTTCATTATGTCCTCCATGCTAATTTCATGGGTATTCCACTGTGGAATGCCATAATTTCAGGTAGTATATCTTAAAATCTTATAAATGATAAGGCATTAATTTGCCAATGCAACTAAAGATTTTACTTCATCATTTCAATGTGGTAAAAGTGAACTTAATTCCCAACTCTATTTTACAAAGTCTTCATCAACACATAAAAGGTGTTTTTTCAAAAGGAGGACCCCATGAAATTGAACATTGGTACAAAAGTGAATGTTTTGATCATCGGCGCATTGATTCTTGTTGGTGGCGTTTCGCTTCTCTTGTCCGTCTCTGCCTTGAAAAAGGAAGGCGCCTTTGCGATCAAGGCGTATCAGGAAGGTGTAATGGGAGAGAAAAAAGCACAGATCAAGGATCTGGTAAATTCTGCTTTTACCATTGCAAAAGAGCGCCTGGAGGCCTCCCAGGACAAAGAAAAAATTCGCAATGAATACGGAGATCAGGTAAAGGCTGTCGTAAACCAGGCTGTTTTTGTTTTTGAAGCCGTCAATGGCGACACCGGGTTCGGCGATATGGAAGCTGGGAAACAGGCCGCCATCAAAATTATAGAAAAAATGCGGTGGGGAAAGGATGGAACCGGATATTTCTGGATCCAGGACACAAAGGGGGATATGGTGCTCCATCCGATCAACCCCGGCTTGAACGGAAAGCCCCTTTGGGAAATTAAAGATCCCGACGGAAAGCGACTGTTCAAGGAAATGGACGATATCGTTAAAAAGGACGGGGGCGGGTTTGTGGACTATAAATGGCCCAAACCCGGATCAGAAGAGCCGGTGGATAAGATTTCCTATGTCAAGTTATTTGAGCCCTGGGGGTGGATTATCGGTGCCGGGGTCTATCTGGAAAGCACGGAAGAGCAGTTGAAAACAAGCGCCCTCCAGAGCATTGGTTCCATCCGGTACGGTAAGGACAATAGCGGATACTTTTTTATCTACGATTCCAAGGGAACCTGCATCCTGCTGCCCCCGTTACCGGAACGCCAGGGGAAAAATTTTTGGGACCTGAAAGATAAAAAGGATAATTTTCTGGTCCGGGATATCGTCAAAGCTGCGGATGCCGATGCGCAAGGGGGGTTTTCCACATACTATTTTCCCAAACCCGGATCTGATGTGCCCTTACCCAAAATCGCATTCAATAAAAAGCTGGCAGAGTGGGACTGGAATATCGGTACCGGGGTCTATACCGATGATGTTGACGGGGTGGTGGCCGAGCAGAGCCGTGTGATCCAAAAGAGTATAACCGGTGCGATTATTAAAATTGTTTCTGTTATTGTGGTCATAATTGTTTTCTCTCTTTTGGTGTCTTATGTTGTCATTGCCAAGGGGGTGGTGGGGCCCATCCGGAGGATTATTGATATGCTCAAGGATATTGCCCAGGGCAAAGGGGATCTGACCCGGCGCATTGAAGACAATTCAGGGGATGAAACCCAGGAATTGGCAGACTATTTTAATAAGTTCATAGAGAACATCCAGTCCATGATCAGCAGCATCAAGTCAGATACCGGAGTGCTCACGGATTCTTCCACTGTTCTGGTGGGGATTGCGGACCAGATGAATACAGCAGCCCAGGATTCCTCTGAAAGGGCGGGATCCGTGGCCGCCGCATCCGAGGAGATGACGGCCAACATGACCTCCATGGCTGCTGCCATGGAAGAGGCTTCCACCAATATCAACATGGTTTCTTCGGCAGCAGAGGAGATGACATCCACCATCAACGAGATTGCCCAGAATGCGGAAAAGGCCAGGAGCATTACCATGGAAGCTGTAGGCCAGGCCGAACAGGCCACCCGGCAGGTGGATGAACTTGGGGTGTCGGCCAAGGAGATTTTTACGGTGGTGGAAACCATTACCGATATTTCTTCCCAGGTGAACCTGCTGGCTCTGAATGCCACCATAGAAGCTGCCCGTGCCGGTGAAGCCGGTAAGGGCTTTGCTGTTGTAGCCAATGAGATTAAGGATCTGGCCAGCCAGACAGCCAAAGCATCCAATGCCATCAAAGAACGGGTATCGGGTATTCAAACCTCTACAGACGGAACGGTTGCGGAAATTTCCAATATCACCCGGGTGGTGACACAGATCAATGAAATTGTGTCCACAATTGCCTCGGCTGTGGAAGAGCAATCTGCCACCACAAAAGAAATCGCCGAGAATGTATCCCAGGCATCTTTGGGGATCGGTGAGGTCAACGAAAATATCGCCCAGGGATCAATAGCTTCCCAGGGCGTTACCAAAGAGATTGCCCAGGTAACCCAGTCCTCCGGTCAGATGGCAGACTCCAGTTCCCAGGTTAAAGAAAGGGCCAATGATCTTTCTCGCCTTGCCAAGACGCTTTCCGAGATGATGGGTAAATTCAAGGTGTGATGGGAGTTTCAATCGGGCCTGTGCTCAAAGGAACCCCAGGGGTGTTTTTGTCCCTGGGGTTCCCCGGGTGTTCCTCTGCAAATAGCCTATGGTTCATTCTTTTTTTTTCTTTGTTTTTCGGCGGTTTTTTTTTACCGGAAAAAGTGTTTTCTGCTCCGGATATCGTTCAAATAGCTCCGGATATTGAACGATTTGCATTGAACGGCGCTTTGTCCGTATACACAGATGATTCAGGAAAGCTTGGAATCGTTGATATTGCATCTGAAAATTTGAAGTCCCAGTTTGTGCCCCTGGACGGAAAATCCAGCTTTGGGTATTCAACGGCTGCCTTCTGGTTCAGGTTCACGGCAAGAAATTCAACGGTAAAGCCAATTTTTTGGTATCTTGAATACCCCTATGCAGCTGTGGATCATTTTGAATTTTTCCATCCGTTAAATTCAGGCTTTAAACGGTACATCGGGGGAGATACCCATGCCTTTGCCCAAAGACCCGTGAATTTTAGAACAATGGTGGTGCCCATAGATCTTTTGCCAGGAGATCATAGCTTTTATTTCAAAATCCAGTCCAAAGGTGCCATTGTCGCACCTGCAGTCGCTTGGGGCAGGGGGGCTTTCGAACGCCATAAAAATTTTGATGCTGCCTTTAACTGGATGTATTTCGGAGCCATGCTGGTTACGACCATCTATTGTTTTTTCGGGTTTGCCAGTATGAAAGTTCCGGCGTTTTTTTTCCTGGGAGTCTTTGTTTTCGGCACCGCCTTCTTTACAATGGTCCACACGGGTATGGCCTCTCAATACCTATGGCCGGCATCTCCGTTCTGGAGCAATTTCTGTCATCCCTTGTCCGGAGTTCTGGGGCTTTTGGGGGGCCTGCCCTTTACCCGGTCTTTTCTGAATACGCCAAAATATCTTCCTGTTTGTGATCGGATACTGGTCGGTCTTATGTTGCTCAGTTTTGTTCTTGGTGCAGTTTTTGTTTTTCTGCCCTATGGGATTGCCACCCAGGCCATGGTCCTGCTCATCGGCCTGTCGGTTATGACAATGATAACCTGCTCTCTGGTGCTTTTGGTCAAAGGGCTTCGCCAGGCCCGGTTTTATCTTCTGGCATGGACACCCTTTGTCATCAGTGCCATTTTAATGGTTCTGAAGTCCTTTGGGTTTTTGGAGAACAACCCATTGACCGATTCGATGGTTCAGGTTTCAGCCGCTTTTGTGGCCATCCTTCTTTCCTTTGGCCTGATGGACAAGATTCATGCCATCCGCCAGGAAAGGGAGATCGTCCTTGGCCAGTTGCATACCTCTGAAACCCAATACCGGATTCTGGCCGAAAATGTAAAGGATGTCATCTGGATTTTGAATTTAAAAAATTTGAAAATAACCTATATTACGCCTTCGGTGGAAGATATGCTGGGGTATACCCCCCAGGAGGCGGAACACTTTTTATTCAGAGAAATGTTGCCCCCCGGCTCGGCAGATATGGCCTGGAAAGCTATCAAGGACGGGATAGAAAACTATTTGTCCGGGTCCGGGAAAATCCAGCATGCCTTTACCATCGAGCTGGAATGTTACAACAAGGCAAAAGAACTTTTATGGACAGAAACCACCACAAGCTTTACCCAGGATGGGGTTGGAAATCCCATGGAAATGGTTGGGGTTTCCCGGGATATAACCAAAAGAAAACAGGCGGAAAAAGAGAAAAAGGCTTTGGAGTTCCAGCTTCACCAGTCTGGAAAGCTGGAGGCCATCGGGACCCTCGCCGGCGGCATTGCCCATGACATGAACAATATTGTGGCCGCCATCATGGGGTATGCGGAATTGTCCCTCCATGAAGCGGATAAGAATTCCCGCATGCATCACCGCCTGGATCGGATGATCAAGGCCTGCCATCGGGCCAGGGATCTGGTCAGTCAGATTCTTACCTTCAGCCGCCAGGACATCCAGGAAATAAGAAGCGTTAAGGTTCATCTTATTGTCAAGGAAGTGTTGAAATTGATCCGGGCCTCTTTACCCTCTACCATCACCATTCAACAGGATATCCCAAAACAGCATCTGATGATAACTGCAGATCCCACCCAGGTGCACCAGATTATCATGAATCTGTGTTCCAACGCAGGGTATGCCATGATGGAAAAAGGGGGCGTTCTCTGTGTTTCCTTGGAAAAGGTGGCCCATACAGCTCAAACCTTTCTGGATCTTCTGCCCGGAGACTATGTCCGGTTAACCGTGTCCGATACCGGCCAGGGTATGGAAAAAGAGGTAATGGACCGGATTTTTGAACCTTTTTTTACCACAAAACCCCTGGGCAGCGGTACGGGTATGGGGTTGGCCATGGTTCATGGCATTGTTAAAAAATTGGGAGGTGATATTTTTGTTGACAGCACGCCGGGGAAAGGCACCACGTTTCATCTGTTTTTTCCCACGGCCATGGGTTCGACCCCGGAAGAGGTTCTTCCAGAAGCAATTGTTCCAACCGGGAATGAATCCATTCTTTTTGTGGACGACGAGGAAAATATGGCGGACATGGCCCAGGAGATGCTGACAAGCCTCGGGTACAAGGTGGTCACAAAAACAAGCAGCCCCGAGGCATTGTCCTATTTTAAGCAAAACCCGGCACGGGTTGACCTGGTTATTACGGATCAGACCATGCCGGAGTTGACAGGAATGACGCTTGCCGGAAAACTATGGGAGATCAGGCCAGAATTGCCCGTTATTCTCTGTACCGGTTTCAATGATCTGGTATCAGCGGAATCGGCTAAAAATTCCGGTATCCGTGAATATATATTGAAGCCCTATGGCAAAAGGGATCTGGCCATTAAGATCCGGAAAACCTTGGATTCAGGTCAATAAAGTAAATTGTGGCAGCCCAAGGCCGCGGCTGCCACATTGCCAAAGACGGATCAGCAGTTTCCATACATGGTTTCAATATCCCCTTCATAATTTTTCAGGATGATATTTTTTTTCAGCTTGAACGTGGGCGTCATCATCGCATTTTCAATGGTAAACTCAGGAACGATGGTTACGCGTTTGATGGTTTCAAATGAGGGAAGCTCCTGGTTCTTTATGTTCACTTCGGCATCAACAAGGGCGACAATATCAGGGTGTTGTATCAGGTCGTAAAAGGTATCATGGGCGATTTTATGTTCTTTTGCATAGGCTTTTATATTTTCCTCATCCAGGGCGACCACGGCTGAAAGAAATTTGCGTCTGTCGCCCACCACACAAACCTGGTTGATATATTTGGAGGTCGTCAATATCCCTTCGATGCGGGAGGGGGCGATATTTTTACCACCCGCCGTAATGATGAGATCCTTTTTCCGGTCTGTGATCTTCAGGACATTGTTTTCATCAATTTTGCCGATGTCCCCGGTTTTTAGCCAGCCGTCTGGGGTAAAGGTTTCCGCGGTTTCATCGGGCATTTTATAGTATTCTTTCATCACATTCCGTCCGGACAGGAGCACCTCTCCGTCATCGGCTATTTTATGGAACAGGCCTTCGCCCGGAGGTCCCACCACGCCGAAATTATACTTATCCGGTCGGTTGACATTGGAAAAGGAGGTGTTCTCTGTCATGCCGAGTCCTTCCAGAATCAAAAGACCGGCGGCATGGAAAAAACGTGCGATCTCCGGATTCAAGGGGGCCGCACCACTGATGCACCATTTGACGTTTCCGCCCAGGGCCTTGTGGATTTTAGAAAAGACCAGTTTGGTTGCCAATTTATATTTTAACCCCAGCCCAAAGGAAATTGCCCGGCCTGCCAGTTTGCAGGCGCTGACCTGGGAACCTATCTCACAGGCCCAGTTGAATATTTTTTCTGCCGCCCCGCCCTTTGCCTCTGCTCCGCTGATGATTTTGGAATGGATTTTTTCAAACACCCGGGGCACGCTGACAAACCAGTGGGGGGCTGCCAGGCCGAAATCATCCAGCAGAGAGTCGATACTCCTGGCAAAGGTGGTCCGGTTGCCGGTTTTAATGGCCGTATAACAGCTGGTTCTGGCAAAAACATGGGCCAGGGGAAGAAAGACAAACATCTCTTCGCCGGCTTTGAAATCGCCGCTCTGGTAAACGGATTGGCAGGTGGAGGTGATATTGTCATGGGTCAGGACAACACCCTTGGGCACCCCGGTGGTACCGGAGGTGTATACAATGCCGGCCGTGTCCCGGGCGGTTACCTGGCGGGTCCTTTCTTCAAACGCCTTATCATCAATCTTTTCCCCAAGGGCCAAAAACTGGTCATAGGTAATGACCCAGTCATTGCCCGCAACTTCACCGTTAAACAGGATAACCTTCCGAATCTTTGGGATATTGTTCCGGATCATGAGCAATTTATCCAATTGGGTCAGGTTTTCGGCAAAGACAAGCACAGCATCGGAATGGTTGATGATATATTCGCAGTCAATGGGCAGGTTGGACTGGTAGATACCAACGGTCCCTACCCCAATGCTCATGTTGGCAACATCGGTCAATACCCATTTATAGCAGGTATAACTCAAAATATTAACCGTGTCGCCTTTTTCAACGCCAAGGGCAATAAGGCTTTTTGATACCGATCTTACCTGGTCATAAAAGGTTTGCCAGGTAACAGTAGTGGCAGTGGCATTTTTGTCAAACCACCGGTATGCAGACTTGTCGGCATAATTGTTAACGGTCTCTGAAAGCATCTGGTGAAAATTGGTATAATCCTTAAACTGCATAAATCCTCCGATGGTTCATTACTCCAGTTATTGTTAATCTCTATGAAGATCCCTTAAAAGCTTTAGTTGACTTCAAATTTTTCGACCAGTGTCTGCAGTTGAACAGACACTGCGGACAGGTCATCTGCCCGTTCTTTAACCAATAGGCTATTGGAAGCAACCTGTGTTGAAGATCCGCTGACTTCCGCTATTTCTTCGGTTATTTCAGTCACAGTGATGGAACTTCGGGCCACTGTGGCATTCAACGCCAAAAGATTGGTTTGCTCACTGATATCGGTTATTGTTTCTGTTATACGGCTTATTTGCCGGGCAGCATTGTCCAGTTCCATCATTCGTTCAGATGCTTTTTTTACCTGGATGACGGCTTCGGAAGATACCCCTCTGGCCGTTTCTGCATTTTTGGCAATTTCGTCAATGGTGGAGGTCATTTCATCGCTGGACGCGCTGACCAGGTTGATATTGGTGGCAGATTCTTCCATGGCCGCCGCCATGGTCACCATGTTCTGGTTCATGATTTCCGCCGAAGCACTCACGCGATCGGATTTGTCAGAGGTCTGACCGGCAAGGGTTGATAGTTGATCCGAGATACCGAATAATCCGTTTGATGAATTTCCCAGCTGGGTGATACCGGATTTCATATCCTTGATCATTGCTGACAGGGAGCGGGTCATGGCATTCATGGCAATGGTCATCATCCCCAGTTCATCCTGGTTTTTAATTTTAAGGGAAAGGGTCAGGTTTCCCTTTGCCATTTCTTCTGCAAAATGGACCGTCTTTTTTAAAGGCAGGGTGATGCTTCTGATGACAAAAAATGAAACCAGACCGAGGAGAAGGACGATCACGGCGGCCAGGGATGCGATCTGTGAAATTTTTCCAAAAAAGGTTACACTGACCATCATGATGAGCAGTATGCTGAAAAGGGCCAATACAGCAAGAGACCCTATTTTCCGCGAAATCGATTTTGTCAGCCAAAGGTTCATTTTGTATTTTCTCCATACTTGTCATTAGACACTAAACGACGTTCATACTAAAATATTAAGTTTTTGGATAGCAAAATTTATTATAGGGCTAAATTCTATTTAAAAACCAGAAGTTGACAAAAATCGCTTTAAATGGTAGAAATCACCTCCAAAATACCATAGGAGTTCGATTATGAAAAATGCCATAAAGATCAAGCTTCCTTCCAGAGAAGAAACATTCGGGATGACATAGGCGTTTTGACGATACCTGCTATCTGAAGGAGGTTTGTCCTATGGGTAAACGCCAGGAAGAATGGAAGGGTAAAATGAGCTGCCGCGCCCCCCTGTTGAAAAACCTGTCTGACAATCGTTTTGTTTTAGAAGGCAAGACGGAGATCGGTGCTTCGGTAAGATAGGATCTGAAAAAAGCTGCTTTGATCGCCATAGCCATTTCTTTGTCCGGGATAATTGCCTATCTGGCATGGCGGTTCGACTTTTGGTTCGGCGTGGCTACAGCAGGCAACTTTTGACGATGTGCTTGTGCTGATCGCAATGATGGGCATGGGGGGAGAACTGCTGTGCGATTTTGCCCTGGCGTTATTGATAGGCGTGGCCGTCGGAACCTATTCCTCCATTTTTGTAGCCAGCCCAATCGTTTATATTTGGGAAAACCGGGACAGCAAAAAGCAAGAAAGGAAAAGCGATGTTTAAAAAATTTTTACCCAAGGAGAATCGTTTTTTTACATTGTTTCAACAACATGCGGACACTATTGTTGAAGGGATTGATCTGTTCGAATTGCTTTTAAAGAAATATTCACAAAGAACTGAACTGGCAGCTCAGCTCAAAAAAATTGAAAACAGGGCCGATAACATCGCCCATGAGATCTTTGAATTATTGAACCGTGTTTTTGTCACACCCTTTGACCGGGAGGACATCAGGGAGCTTACCAACCATATGGATGATATCATTGATATGGTGGAAAAAGCCGGAATGCGCATGGATATTTATAACATGCCGGCACCGCCGGAGGCCGCACAGGAACAAATCGAGATTTTGAAAAAAGCGTTTTCCAAACTATCCACAGCCATTGGAATGCTCTCTGATTTGAAACAAAAAGAAAAGATTCTTAAAATTTGTGTTGATGTCAACAGCATAGAAAATCAAGGAGATGTGGCCCTTCGCCGGGCACTGAAAAATCTTTTTGAAAACCCTTCAGATCCGTTTTTATTGATGAAAGAAAAGGAAATAGTTGAATTGCTGGAAGCAGCCATTGACCGATGCGAAGACCTTGCCAACGTGATTGAAACCATCATCATAAAATATGCGTGAGGAATCATAAATGGAAACCATGTTTTTTGCCGGGGTTATTATTTTTATCGCATTGGTCTTTGATTTTTTAAACGGGATGAACGATGCGGCCAATTCTGTTGCCACCATCGTGTCCACCCGGGTATTATCCCCCCGGTTGGCAGTGGCATGGGCTGCATTTTTCAATTTGATTGCAGCATTTGGATTTGGTGTCGGCGTGGCCAAAATGATTGGTAAGGGTGTGGTCAACCCTGACGTGATTTCTCTCTGGTTTGTTCTGGCTGTTCTTGTGGGTGCCGTGTTATGGACCCATGTCTGCACGATGATGGGGCTGCCGATCAGCGTTTCCCACGCCCTTGTCGGTGGGATTATCGGTGCCGGTCTTGCAAAGGGCGGCGTTCAGGTTTTGATCCTGCCGGGAATCTTAAAAATAGGTCTTT
>VMSR01000097.1 GCA_013792075.1 Desulfobacula sp. | reverse complement strand
TGGGTAAGGGGGTGGAATGGCGTAGCTGGACGTGGCGTCAGGACGACAAAGGCCGCGGCCAGGTCCGCTTCTTTGGTCCTCAAGGACGAGGACCAAAGATTTAATGGAATCCCCCTTACCCACCCCTGGCCGGGTTGCAGGTATCATGGACAACAATACCTCTATACATTACATGCGTTGGCCCTGTGGAAATACCGTATGTACCTTGACTTTGTTCCAGGGCTTGGGTAATTAAGGCTGATGAATATTATATTGCGCATCAGCCGGGAATTGGGCCTTAAAGAAAAGCAGGTGGATGCCGTGGCATCCCTGCTGGACCAGGGCGCCACCATTCCGTTTATTGCCCGCTACAGAAAAGAGATGACCGGCTCTTTGGACGAGGTGGTCATTGCCGATATCCGGGACCGGGTGCAAACCCTGAAAGATCTTTCGGCCCGAAAGGAAGCCATTCTCAAGTCTTTGACCGAAAGGCAGCTTTTGACCCCGGACCTTGCGGATGCCATCGGTCTGGCTGCTTCCATGACTGCCCTGGAGGACCTCTATGAACGATACCGGCCCAAAAAGCGGACCCGGGCCCAGGCGGCACGGGAAAAAGGGCTGGACCCCCTGGCCGCTTTTATTTTGGCCCAGCAGCAACAGGGGTTGATGGCCGAGGCCCAAAAATATATCTGCCCGGACAAGGAGGTGACCTGTGTTGAAGAAGCCCTGGCAGGCGCCAGGGATATCATTGCCGAAACAATCAATGAAGACCCCAAGGCCCGTGTGGCAATAAGAGACCTATTTGGGTCCAGTGCCATGATTTCTTCACAGGTGAAAAAGGATAAAGCAGAAGAAGCAAGCAAGTTCCGGGACTATTTTGACTGGTCTGAACCCGCCTTTAAGACCCCCTCCCACAGGGTGCTTGCCATGCTCAGGGGGAAAAACGAATCCATTCTTACCGTCCATGTGCTTGTTGAGGAGGCTTCGGCCATCGCTCTGTTGGACCGCTTCTTCCTGAGACATCCGTCCAAAACCAATTCTGATATCCAGGACCAGGTGCGCCTTTCGATCAGGGATGCCTATAAGCGGCTGCTGTCCAAATCCATTGAAAAAGAGAGTCTGGATCAGTTAAAACGTGTGGCCGACGACCAGGCCATTGCCGTGTTTGTAACCAATCTAAGGGAATTGCTCTTGTCACCGCCCCTGGGTCAGAAACGGGTGATGGCCATAGATCCGGGCTTTCGGACCGGGTGCAAGGTGGTCTGCCTGGATTCCCAGGGAAAACTGCTCCACCATGATGTGATCTTCCCCCATGACAAGGGCAGGGGCAAGGCAGGCCAGACCATTTCAGATCTTGCGAAAAAATATTCCATTGAGGCCCTGGCCATTGGCAACGGCACTGCCGGCCGGGAGACCCAGGTTTTTATCAAGGAGATGGATCTGCCCAAAGGCATTGAAGTGGTCATGGTGGACGAGAGCGGGGCTTCCATTTATTCGGCCTCGGACATTGCCAGGCAGGAGTTCCCGGACCATGATATCACGGTGCGGGGAGCGGTCTCCATTGGCCGGCGGCTCATGGATCCGTTGGCGGAACTTGTGAAAATTGATCCAAAATCCATTGGCGTGGGCCAGTACCAGCATGATGTGGACCAGAAACTTTTGCGAAACGCTCTGGAGGATGTGGTGAAAAGTTGTGTCAACCAGGTGGGGGTGGAGGCCAATACCGCCAGCAGGGAGTTGCTGGCACAGGTCTCCGGCCTGAACCCTTCCATTGCTGCAAACATGGTGGCCCATAGAAATGAAAACGGCCCCTTTACCAACCGCAAGCAATTTTTAAAGGTGCCCCGGCTGGGACCCAAGGCCTTTGAGCAGGCCGCCGGATTTTTGCGGATCCAAAACGGGAAAAATCCCCTGGACAAGAGCGGGATTCACCCGGAATCCTACGATATCGTGGCCCGGATGGCCCTTCAGGAGGGCTGCAAAATCGAAGAACTTCTCCACGATGCCCAACGGGTCCGGGCTCTGGATCTGACACGCTTTATCACGCCTGCCGCGGGCCTTCCCACCCTTACGGATATTGTCAACGAGCTGGCAGCTCCCGGCCGGGATCCCAGGAAATCATTTCAATCCTTCTCCTTTGACGAGACCATCCACAAGATCACCGATCTTGTTCCGGGCATGCGGGTGCCGGGAATCGTGACCAATGTAACGGCATTCGGCGCCTTTGTGGATATCGGGGTCCACCAGGATGGATTGGTCCATATCAGTCAGCTGGCCGACCAATATGTCAGGGAGCCCAGTGAGGTCGTATCGGTCCGGCAACAGGTGTGGGTGAAGGTCCTTGAGGTGGATGTCAACCGCAGACGGATTTCCCTTTCCATGAAGCAGAGCAAAGACTGATATAGTCACTGGACCCTTGCTGTTTTTTGCAGACGGTCCAGGGCCTTTTGGGCTGCCGCAGGATTGCCTCCGCTCAAATAGGCCTGGGATAGCTTAGCGACCCTGTCCTGGATTTTATCCGGGTCAACATCCTTATTTTGCGGTTTTATTTTTTCATCTGTGGCGATTTCCAGCCAGGTTTCATAGTATTCGGCGGCTTTCAAGGGGATATTGCATGCCAGGTAAAGGTCTGCCATCAACGTTGTTTCCTGCTGGGATAAGGGCGTTATAAAGCTGTAAATTATCAGAGAGGAAAGCCCGTCTTCCAGCCGGTTTTTGTCCAGGTGGATATGGGTCAGGGCCTTCCACCATTTGGGCTCCAAAGGGTCGGTTCGGGTCAGGAAAAGGGCATACTCCAGGGCTTTCTTATCCATCTTCAGGGTCAGGTATTGGTAAAGCAAAATCTCCTGCCATGTTTTCTTTTTCTTGTCCACGGAGTTTTCGGCCAGTTCTTGGAGCCAGGGCAGGGCCTGTGCATATTTTTCCAGGGAAAAGAAAATATTGACCAGGGTTTCCTTCCACTCCAGGGTGATCTCTTTTGGGTGGTCGGCCAAAAGCCTATTGAATACAGCAAGGGCCTGGCCATAGTTTTGGGTGGCAGTATGGCAGACAGCTGCATAATACAGATACTCCCCTTTTTTTTCCAAACTTGTTTCATACCCTTTGGCAAAGGCTGCGGCTGCCCTGGCCATATCCGCAAGTTCATAGCAGCACCTGGCAAGGTTCAGCCAGGCCGGGGAAAAACTATTATTTTTTTCAACGGCCCGGGAAAAGGCTGCAATCGCCCGTTTCACATACTCCGGATTTTTTTCCTTCTGGTCCAGCAGAAGAAAACAATTGCCCAGCAGAAAATCAATATAATAATGGTCATAGCCTTTCTGAGCTGCCGTTTGGGGATCAAACCCCTGTTGTTTGGCTTCAAAGGCTTCCAAAAGAGCAATGGCCGGGCCAATCTTTTCCTCCCTGATCAGCAGGTTGGCTTTGTTTACACAAAGGCCTGCGGCAAAGGGAAGGTCTGGGGCGGCCTGCAGGGGCAAGGGCAACAGCAACAACAACACCCCCACGAGGAACAATACCTGTTTCATGGTTACTCCAATTGAAATTTTATGGTGGTCTGGGCCAGGGTCGAAACAGCAACCCCCTCCATGGTACCGGGTTTGAACTTCCACTGGGCCACGCAATTGATCACGCTTGCATCAAATATCTGGTCCGGATCAGCCTCCAGAATCTCAGGATTTTCAACCCCGCCGGAGGTGTTGACAACAAATTGCACCCTCACCCATCCTTGAATTCCCCGCCGGGCTGCCCGTAAGGGATAGATGGGGGGGATCTTGGCAAGGGGGGTCAGGGGCGAATCCAGTTCGCTTGCCAGAAACACCCCGGTAAAGGGCGGAGCAGTGATACTGAACTTATCCATGGGAGGCAGATTCAGGGTAGACTGGGGAAGACGCGAATTCAACTCAAAGGCCAGACTGGGGGATAGGGCCAGGGGGGGTGCCTTGGGGGCTTGGGCAATTTGTTTTGTTTCAACCATCTTTTTTTCAGGTTCCCTGGGTTTGGGCGTCTCTTTTTTTTTGGGCGCAGATTCAATATGCTTGATCCGCACCACCTGGATGGCCCGGATCTCTTCCAACGCATCTGGCCTCTGGGGCTTCTGCTGGATCAGTCCGGGCATGATCCCAAACAAAAAGACATTGAGAACCCCGGAAATAAAAAGGGCCAGTCCCCAGCCAAGGCAATGGGATAGGATATTTTTGGATTCCACGACTTATCTGTCCTTGGGTAGGCTTGCGGCAATGGAAATATTTTGGGCCCCTGCCAGCTTGCAGTCGTCCATCACCGTGATCACAAGACCTGTCAGACTTTCCTTGTCCGCCACAATCACCACCTGGCCTTCGGGGGTTTCGGCCAGGGCCCGTTCCACATTGACCCGGACCGCCCGGATATCGATCTGCCGGTGATCCAGGTGAATGGTATCCTCCTTTGTCACCCCGATGAGAATGGTGGCGTTTGTTTTGCTGACTGCGGTGGCGGCAGCAGGCCGGGATATCTCAACCCCGGTTTCCTTGGTAAAGCTGGTGGTGACCAGAAAAAAAATCAGCAGAATGAATACCATGTCGATCAAGGGGGCGATATTTAATTCCAGGGTGTGTCGATTGGCCCGTCTGGTGGCAGATATATTGAGCATCCTAAATTTTCCTTTTTATACAAATTGTTTCAGATACATGCCCGTGGCAGCGATCCTGGTTTTCAGATTTTTGGCCCGGCAATGGAGCCACCCGCTCATGTAAAGCCCGGGAATGGACACCATGAGCCCTGTCTGGGTGGTGATCAGGGCCACGGAAATCCCGCCGGCCATGGCCCGGGCATTGCCCGTACCAAAGACCGTGATCACATCAAAGGTGTCCATCATACCCACAACCGTACCCAGAAGCCCTAGAAGCGGGGCCACTGCAGAAAGCACGGCAATGGCAGCCAGATATTTGTCCAGGGAGGCTACAAGTCTCATCACGGTCTCGTCCAGAATAAAACCATCCAGGCCCCGGTCAAAGCTTCTGTGCCGGATAAATTCCCTGACAAGCAGGGAATTGGCCCCCTGATATTGTTCTGGGGGGGTACGATGTTTTTTCACCAGTTCTCCGGCCTGATGTCTGGTAATGTTTTTCACATATAATTGCCGCATGAACAGGACCCGGTTGAGGATGAGCACCCACAGGCAAAAGGAGACCAGAAGGATGGGAATCATGACCACTCCTCCGGCCTGGATATAGGCGGTCATCTGGTAGAAAAAATTATGCATCTTCCTTTTTCCCGTTCAGCGCTTTTTGTTTAAACACCATGTTGACAAAGGACACAGCCTTTTCCTCCATTTGTCCGATCTGGGTTTCCACCCGGCGGCTTAAAAGGGTATGAAAGAGCATGATGGGGATGGCCACGGTCAGCCCCAGCATGGTGGTGACCAGGGCCTCGGAAATCCCGCCGGACATCATCCGGGGATCTCCTGCCCCGTAATAGGTAATGACATGAAAGGTGTTGATCATGCCGGTAACCGTACCCAGCAGTCCCAATAAAGGGGCGATGGCCGCCAGCATTCCCAGGGTGGACAAAAACCGTTCAATTCTCGGGATCTCTCCCAGAATAGACTCCTGAAGGGCATTTTCCATGTCCTCCCGCTTCAGGTCCCTTAAGGGAAGGCAAGTCAAAAGGATCTTGGGAATCAGCCGGTGCTTTTCAGCCGATAAAAGGGTTTTGCAGTCTTCCCAGTTCCCCTGGGCCACAAGCTTTCTGACCTTTGCCATGAAGGGTTCCACCCGGATCTGTCGTCTGTAAAAAAAGATAAGCCTTTCCAGAAGGATGATAAGCGATAGGCCCAGGATGGCCAGGATGGGCCAGACAATGGGCCCGCCCTTGGGAACCTGTTCCGCAAGGTTGAGGTGATGGGTGAGCTGGCGCAATGCCCCGCCCTTTGAAATGTCCATGGGAACATCCGGGCGCACGCCTTTAAAATAGTCCCTCATTTTGTCTGCCATGCCTGAAGAGGGAAGCCGGGACAGGGCAAAGAATCGTCGGCTCTGGTCTGAATACAGCAAAAAGCCCACTTCTTTTTTCGATCCGTCCGCTTTTTCCAGATAATAGATCCCGGTGAAATTCCCCAGGGTTAATACCTGTGCTATTATTTCCTTGCCCTGGCGGTCGATGATGGAAGCCCGGGTGATTTTAACGGCTCCCGAGGCTGTTATTTCCCGGAAAAAACAATCTGCCATTTTTTCAACATCTTCCATGGACCATGGGTTTTTCTGGCTGATCAGTGGGGCCAGAAATGTCTGTCCGTCCTTTGTAAGGGCACTTTGAAGGCTTTGGGAAAGCAGGGTGTCAAGGTCCTTGGCCCCTGTTTTTATAAACCCTGAAAGCTCCTGGCCCAGGGCATCGGATTCGGCCAGATCCGCCCTGAGTTGCTCCTGGATTTTTTTTTGTTCCAGGATCTGTTGTTCATGGGCCTTGTTCGTTTGTTCCAGAAGTTCATTTTTTTTCTGAAGACTTGTAATGGCAGCCTTAATGGCTGTTTCGTCATTTTTGATTTCCAGAATCTTTTGCGCTGCCGCAGCTTTTGCCTGTTTTAATTCCTCGGTTGCCTTTTCCCGGATGATTTCCTGTTGCTTTTCCCGGGCCTGGTGGTCCATGCGCAGATCCGAATCATTTTGGGCCAGGGCGCGGACAGATCCCAGACAATGGAGAAAAACCAGTATCAAAAAAATGTGTTTCATCAGGGTCTCCTTATTCCTTTGCAAGCCGGCCCAGGGGCAGGGTCAATATTTCAACGGGCCGTCTTTTGCCAGCCATTTCAACTCCACTCTCGATGGCCGGGACATGGGAAGCATCCAGGGCAAGCCATTGGCTTTGGGCCACATTGAACACCCCGGCCGACTTTCTGTCCAGGGAGAGAAAAAACAGGGAAACCCGTCCCAGACGGAAAATATCCCCCAGCAACGCATTGCCCTTAAGCAAAATCCTGTCCTGGTAGACCTCAATGGTATTGCCGTACTCCGCCTCCACTGACAAGGCTTCCATGACACGCCTGTATTTTTCCCCCAGGGGGACTTCCGTATCTGCCATCATACTTTCAAGCCTTTTCAACCGGGTCTTCCGCTCTTCCTGCAAAAAGGGAGAATCGGATTCAATCAGGGTTTTAAGCCGGATCACCACCGCGTTTAAAAAGGGTTCCATTTCCCTCTGGATGCGAAGGTTCTCCTGTATCTGAAGGGCCAGTGACTGATTTAGATTTTGGTGGGAGACACGCTCTTTGGACAGCCTGTTTTGGGTGGCTGTCAGGACCTCATTTTCAAATACAAGCCGGTCATAAAGTACTGTCAGCTCAGCGCGTTTACCTTCCCATTCTTCTGTTCGGGCTTGGGTTTCCTGGCGGGTGTCAATGGCTGTTTTTACGGCTTTTTCTATGATTTGGGCTGTTCCGGCATCCGCGGGTTTCCCAAAAGTCACTGCCAGGAGCAGGGCCATTCCCAAAAGTCCCATCTGCAATTGCCAGGCTTTGGGTTTGGTCTTAGGGAGGGTGAATCCGAGCCCTTTTCTTTTTTGGTTCATTTTTTTGTTCCTTTACGCTTTGGGGCGCTTTTTTCTTTCTTCCCATTATTTGATATTCTATTGATTTTTTTCACGGTTCTCCTTAAGCTTCTCCACTGTTACTATCATTAAAAGCATACCAAATTGTTGAATTGATCCTCTCATAACTGCCCAAAGAAAATCTTCCTGATTTTAACAATTTCATCCGGCTTTCAAGATATCCTCTGAGCATCTGTATCTTATCTTCTTTCAGGGGTATCAGGCCCATTCTTTCTGTCCAGATATTGACAGCATGATCCATATCCTCATATATGATATCTCCCGTTGACCTGATAATATTCACATTGGCATAAATCCCCATGTGACACAGCACATTATAAAGGTGCACATAATCAGGGCCGGATAAGACAGGTTCCATACCCGTAAGCTCTGCTGCCTCTTTATATATGTTTCCACATCCGTTTATTCCGTGAGTCAGGACAAATAGTTTTTTCGCCTTTTTAATCATTTTTGCCAGGGCTGTATCAATATCATAAAAGACATACAGACACCCGGCGGCAAGGACCATATCATGCAGCCCCACCTCTGCCTCTTCCCAATTGGATTGAATAATCCTTACATTTTTTATTCCCTTTTGTTCCAGGTTATCTTTCATAACACGGATCATGGAAGGGGAGGGCTCAACAACCGTTACCCTTTTAACCTTTTTGGCAATGTGTTTTGTAAAGATTCCCGTGCCGGCTCCTATCTCAAGGACACTCATATCCTCGGTGAGTAAATTCAGGACTATTTGCAGCTCCTCTTCAATACCCTTTCCCTGGTGGCGTCTTATGTCATAGTTTACAGCGTATTTTTTCCAGTATGACTCTTCCTGATCTAACTTAACCGCCTTGTAGAGAAAGGAGCTGTTCTGTAATTTTTTCCATTCCTGAACAGGGTTCATGTTTTTATCCTTAAATTTAATATAAATGCATCAAAAATCTTGGAGAATGGCTAAGCCTCCGGAATTTCAAAACAATAAGAGGCCCAGTAGCTGGTCCAGTCCACCTCCTTTTCCTCCCTGCAAGGATAGAGGTGGATAAGGCGGATGAGCCAGAATCCTGTCCTTGAATTTTCAAACTCGGCCATGCCGTTGTGGTCTGTGGTCACGGTCTGATCAGTTTGGACATTGGGGTCGGCGTTCAAGGCGGTCACCGTCTTACCTGCCAGAGGCCGACCCTCAAAGAGCACCTGAATTCGGACAGGTTTCCGGCTTTTCGGAGGGGAAAGCAGAAGAATTTCCAGCTTCTGGCCGGTCCTTTGCGCCCATAGTTCAGGTTCATCCTTAAAATTGCCTACCTGTACAAGGGCTTTCATACACCTTGCATAGGCCTCTTTCTGCCTGCCCCTCGGATTTGATTCGACCTGATCAAGCAGGTGGAGGTGGTGTTCATGTTCAAGATAGGAGGAAAACTTATCGTTTTCCATGGTGATGGAGGTAAAATCACGATCCATTGCCAAAAGACCGCTCCCTTGAAATTTTGGCACAAAACTTATGGCAGGAAGGCACTGGTCCAAGAGCAGGGGAACAAGATCCTGCCTCCCGGTTCGGGTAAAAAGATCCAGGCGGGGCGTTATTTTTTTGTCCAAAGGCAACTCTTTATCGATTTTCAATCGGTGACCCACAAAAATTCTGGCCGCCAAAAGCATTTCCAGGCCGAGTTTGAAGTTGTCCGGCTGAAGCCAGCAATCGTGGGCCAAGGCAGGGGTTGCCGTGGCAAAAATAAGTATCAAGGCGCTGAAAAAGATTCTAAACATTTTTTTTCCTTTTTTTTAAATATTTGTTTTATTTAAGCCGGTTTTGCCCGGGGAATGCCGTAAAGGGATAACATAGGGCCTGCCTTCTTCGATTTTCACCTTTGCCGCTACCCCGTACACCGACCAGATGGTCTCGGGTGTGAGGACGGCTGAAGGGGCACCGGCGCACAGAATATTGCCATCCTTGACCATGAGAATCTGATCCGCATACCAGGCGGCCAGATTCAAATCGTGAACGGTCATGATCACCAACATTTTTTGATCAGATGCCAGTTGTTGCATCAGGGCCATCACCTCAAGCTGGTGGCCCAGGTCCAGGCTGGCCAGGGGTTCGTCCAGCAGCAGAATTTCAGGCTCCTGTGCCAGGGCCCTTGCAATGATCACTTTCTGCTGCTGGCCTCCGCTCAGCTGGTTGAAATCCCGAAGGCCGAGATCTGAAATGCCCATCAGCGACAGGATTTCAAAAACCTTTTCCCTGTCTTGGGAACGGCTTTTCCAACCAAGATAGGGTCTTCTTCCCATCATGACCATCTCAAAGACCGAAATGGAAAAGACCTGGGCTGTCTCCTGGGGAACGTATCCCACCTGCCTTGCAATCCATAACCTCTTCAGGGTTTTCACCTCCCTGTCCTTGAGGAAAATATTGCCACGGGAAGGCAGTATCCGGTTGATGCATTTGAGCAAGGTGGATTTGCCGACACCGTTGGGTCCGCAGATGGCCACTATTTTGCCCGGTTCAAGCCCGAGAGAAATATTATCCAGGACGAGCCTTTTGCCATAGGTGAACCTGACCTTTTCCAACTTTAATTTCATAACCCTTACCAATGCCTCTTCTTTTTCTGAATAATAAGATAAAGAAATAAAGGTCCCCCGGCACAGGCTGTGATAATACCGACCGGAATGATTACCGGCGCAATGACCACCCGGCAGACCAGGTCTGAAAAGACCAGAAATACCGCACCAAAAATCCCGGAGGCGGCAACAAGAAACCGGTTGTCCGATCCGAGGATGATCCTGCAAATATGGGGAGAAACCAGACCGATAAAACCGATCATTCCGGTAAAACAGATGATGGTGGCCGTTATCAGGGAGGCTGTGACCATCAATATCATCCGGCTTTTGTCCGGATTTGTGCCAAGGGACCGGGCGGCCTCGTCTCCAAGGCCCATGAGGTTAAGATCCCAGGATTTCCATAGAATCAGGGGAATACAGGCGCTAAGAACCGTTCCTGTTACCAGGATCTCCTGCCATTTCGCCCGGCCCAGATCCCCCATGAGCCAGACCACCATGGCTTTGAGCGCATCCTGACTTGCCAGAAACTGAAGCATGGAAGTGGCGGCACCAAAGATATAGAACATGCCGATCCCGGACAAAATCATCATTTCAGGTGTGGCCTGCTTGAACCGGGCAAGGCTGAAAATTACCAAGGCCGGTATCATGGAAAAAACAAAGGCGTTGCCTACCACCAGAAATCGGCCCCCGGTAACTCCCATATCCAGGATCATGGCCAGAGCGGCTCCCAGGCCGGCGGCAGAACTCACCCCAAGGGTTGTGGGGCTGGCCAGGGGGTTTCGAAGCACCCCCTGGAAGACCGCCCCTGCAACCCCCAGGCCGAACCCGGCCAGTATGCCCATGACAACCCTTGGAAGGCGCAGCACAAAAATCACGGTTTGATGCGTTTCCTGGGGGTCGTATCCCTTAACAAGCACTTGCCACAATACACCCCATACCTCCTTGAAACTGATTTCCAGGGACCCCTGGGAAAGGGAGATGCCGGCCATAAAAAAGATAAGCGCCACCAGAACACCTGCAATACAGGCTTTTTGCAGGCCTTCCCTTGCATAGGCCCTGCGTAAAATGAGGGTCTGGTTCATTTGATACTCCTTGGGTACCGGTTCGGGATGCCGGCCAACCCCTTTTCCCGGGCCAGGGGCGGAAAAAAGAAGATTCCGTGCTCATCCAGGTCATACGCCAGGCCCTGCATTTCCAGATATTCCCGATGAAGGGCCTCGGGATCAATATCCTTAAACAGATCCGGATGGAAAAGAACCGCCAGATATGCGGCAGCCAGGGCACCGCCGCTGGCATCGTTCCTGAAATGACCGTCAAGGACAAACACCTTTTTATCTTTTATCGCCTTCACGCCGATAAGTTCCGGCCTGGCCATAAACTCAGCCAGGCCTCGTTCAAGCCATAGGGCCTCGTCTGTCTCGTACCCGGAGGCCTGGATATCATCCACGGCATGGAGCAAGATGATATCCGGATTCTCACGGATGACCCATTCCGAGTCAACGGGCAGGCTGACCCCGTTGGTCACGGGCAGAAGGTCCACCAGGTTTTGCCCGCCTGCAAGGCTGCTGGCCTGGCTCAGGGTATCCTTTGCCGAATAGGCGCAATAGCTGCTGCCTGCGGAGTTGCATCGGGGGTAGGAAGATATCAAAACCCTTGGCTTCTGGCCCTGCTTAAGGGAGCCGGTCCTGTCTGCGATGGTGTTGAGCACCCCTTTGTACCAGGAAAGATACGCCTGGGCACGGTCCTCGGCATTCAGAAGACGTCCCAGATTCCGGATGCCCCTGACATAGGCGGAGGTTTCCGGAAATGCCAGATCAGGATGGTACAGACCCAGAAACAAAACCACAATGCCGGGCAGGTTCGCCTGTTTGTCCCGGGTCTGGGAGGTAAAGGTCAGAACCAGGTCCGGGTCGAGCCCAAATACGGCCTCATAGTCCATGGCCCAGGGGTAACCAACCGAAGGCAGCAACATGAATTCAGGAAACTGGCGCCGGCATTTTTGGAATATATAATCATATCCTGCCACCCCGACCACTTTGTCAGTCTGGTTCAAGAGGCGTACCAGTTCTGCATTGTCTGTATATTCCACAACAATACGTTCAACGGGCAGGTTAACCTGCATGGTCTGCCCGTTGCCGTCGATGATGCTGATCTGATCTTGCTTTTGCCTTTCCTGCCCGGGCAGTGGAGAAATATGGCAGATCATTCCCAGTATGAGAAAAGAGCATAACAGCCTCAGTATGCGTTTTAAAATTTTCATATCCCTATTTTTCAATTAAAATGTGTAGGTATAACCGGCAATGATATTCCGGGGAAGCCCGTACTGATGGTACAAAAATTTAGTGCCTTCAGAATTGGTCACCCGGTTATAGCGGGTGGCATAATCCCGATCAAAAATATTTTCAAGCCGCAGGGAGACTTTGTGACGGTTTTCTCGACCAAATTTATAAAAGACCGAAGCATCAGCGACAAAGTAGTTCCCATAATTGACATCGGCAAAGGGTGACAGACCCCTTTCATAAATATTCCCGGTGTAGCGGGCCATAAAATCGGCTCCAAACCGGCCTTCCCCATGACGGTAAGAGAGATTTGCCGTTGTATAGAATTCGGGAACCCGCTCCACCTGGAGTCCGGTATCCTTATCCTCAGAGTTGACCCAGGTGGCGCTCAGGTTCAGGGTCATGCCATTGACAGGCCCGGCACCGGCCTGGACTTCAAACCCGTCAATCTGGGTTGTACCGTCGGCATTTTTATAAGAGGATGACCCGGAGGTAAGAACGGCACTGGTGACCATATCTTCAACATCCTGGTAAAAATAGCCGATTTCGCCACGGAAAAGTCCCCAGGTTCCCCCCACACCCACATCCAGGTTCTGACTTTGTTCCGGTTGCAAATCCGGATTACCGATGGTGCCGCCGTTTCTATCTGTTCCGTATAGCTGCATCAAGGTGGGCAGCGTAAAAGAGGTTCCCACAGCCCCTCTTAAATAAACCGGCCCCCAGATCGGTGTTTTCAGGCTCAAATCCCATACCGTGGAATTAAGGTTCTCATTGGTGGTGGTATAGCGGATACCTGCAGCGGTTTTTGTTTTGGGAGAAAAAGAAAGAAAGGGCCTTATGCTGGCAAATCCGGCATAGGTATGGGTCCGGTCGGTACTGGGAACGTTCATCACCTCTTCCTTTCCCCAGTAGGTTTGATAGTCAATACCGCTAATGAATTCATGACCCTGCCCCCAGGTGGTGCTCGTGATCAAATTGGCACCCAGATCCTCATATCCCCAGACCGCGTCATTGCTGGCATCCCCCCAGGCAAATGAGCCGTCAGGGGCGACAAAGGTCACATTTCCCCACCAGGTGTGAACATAGGTTTTCAGATAATAGGAAAAATTGGAATTGACTTCATGGTCCCATTTGAGGGTGGCAATCTCCTCTTGATAATCATTGAAGGCGGAACGATAATGGGGATAAGGATAGTCGAAATAACCTTGCTGTTTTTGGGCCTGTGCCCTTAATGTTGCTTGGCCGGCCAGATCAAATTCCTTTTGATATTTTGCGCCCACAACGGATCTGTCATATCCTACTTCTCGTTGCTGTACTGGATTCAAGGCGTTGTTAAAGGACTGGTCATCGCAGACCTGGTAGCCGTCTGACCCTTCATAACTGCCAAAAACCATGAAGCCGTGGTCATTCACCGTATCGGTAACATGGCCATAGGTTTCCCGGTAATCCAAATCTCCGTAGGATACCCCTATCTGCCCCTGGGTCTCTTTACCCACGGATTTGGTGATGATATTGATCACACCGCCCCTG
>VMSR01000160.1 GCA_013792075.1 Desulfobacula sp. | reverse complement strand
TTCCTGCCGATCTCTTCGGGTACAATATCCACCTGGGCAATTTTTGCCGCCGGGTTAAACACATCCCCGAACATATAATAAAGGGAAATTCTTGTGCCCAGGATAATCACAAGATCGGTTTCAATATAGGCTGCAAATCCGCCGCCGGGACGGATGGCAAGGGCCCCTTCAAAACACAGGGGATGGGTATCGGATAAAACTCCCCGGCCGGAAAGAGAGGTGAACAGAGGAATTCCCGTGGCTTCAATAAAGGTCTTCAGTTCTTTTTCCCCATGGGACTGCCAGGCACCCGTACCGGCAATTACAAGGGGTTTTTGCGCCGCCTGAATCATGGCCATCAGGTCCTTGGCCTTGGTCGGATCCGCCGGGTGGGAGATGACGCTGGTGTTTGTGTGACGAACGCTGGCAACATCCACCGGCGCATTGAGCACATCAATGGGAAACTCCAGATAAACCGGACCCGGTCTTCCGCTTTCTGCAATCCTGAAGGCCATGTCCACGTATTCAATGACCCGTGAGGTTTTCTGGCAGACAAGGGCCCGTTTGACCATGGGCTTGATCACCGCTTCCTGGGGCATATCCTGGAGATCCAGTTTTTCCTTATTGTCCATTCCCACACAGCCTGCGATCAATACCAGAGGGGTGTTGGAAAAATGCGCACTGGCCACCCCGGTCAAGGCATTGGTGAAGCCGGGACCTGCTGTAACCATTGCAACCCCTGCTTTTCGGGTCATTTTCCCCCAGGCTTCTGCCATAAATACGGCCGACTGCTCATGGCGGGTATCGTAAATTTTCACGTCAGACCCTTCAAGATGTTGATAAATCGGGGTAATATGCCCGCCGCAGAGTGAAAAAATATGTTTTATTTTTCTATCAATCAACGCCTTTGCTACCAGTTGTGCACCTGTAATCGTTTCCATGTTTACTCCTTTTCCAATTGAAAATTGCCGAACCAACCCATTCATATTACACCGGTATTCACACCGGGATGTTTATAATTCCATCAATTGCCCGCCGCAAATATTTAAGGCCTGACCCGTCACATAGGAAGAGGCGTCAGAGGCAAGAAAAGCAGCCATGTCCGCGACTTCGGCCGGCGTTCCGATCCTGCCCAGGGGAATGGTCTCACACATTTTCTGTTCCTGTATCTCAACCGTTGTATTTAAAAACTGTGCTTCAAGCCCGAACCGCCATCGTTCAAGGTCTGTCATGATCTGTCCCGGACAGATGGCGTTGACCCGGATCTTGAACCCGGACAATTCCTTTGCCATAACCTTGGTCAACATGATAACCCCTGCCTTTGCAACGGCATAGGCACCATTGAACAAAGGGGGTACCTTGCCGGCCCTGGAGGCCGTGTTGATAATACTGCCCCCGTTCTGGGTCATCAGGGGGATAAGGGCCTTGGAAACCCTGAACACCCCGTGGAGGTTTACGTCAACGGTTTTAATCCAGGCTGCTTCATCATAGGTGTTGACCCCGTTGGGAACCCCAAAGGTGGCACCGGCATTGTTGCACAAAATATCAATGGTCTTAAATTTTGCCTGGACAATATCCTTCATGGTTTCCACTGTTTTTGTGTCTGTAACATCCAGATTGACTGCAAGGGTTTTCACCTTGAATTCCTGGGCAAGCTCTGCTGCAATCGTATCCATTTCCGCAGTGGAACCTGTGCCCACATCTGCACCAAACCCCTGTGCATTGCCAAAATCGGCAATAATAACATTGGCACCCAGGCTTGCAAATTTTCTGGCAATGGCATAGCCGATACCTGATTTTTTTCCGGAGCCTGTGATCAGGGCGGTCTTATTCGCTAATTCCATAATGCATCTCCCTTTATTCTGACAATTGCTGTTTTCGAATACTCTTGATCAATTTTTCCACACTATAGGTATATATCTCTTTATGATCCTCTTTCTGGAGGGTAGTATTTTCCAGTTTTTTGAACTGAATCAACCCGTGCAGGGTCCCCCAAAACATGACGGAAAATTTTTTGGGGTCTGTTTCTTCAAACTGGTTTGTTTCAATGCCGGTTCTGACGACCTGTTCGATGATCATCAGAATTTTAGTGCCGGACATGTCAATCTGATTTTTTTGGGCTTCCGGGAAAAATACTTTTGGAGAGGATAAAAAATAATTAATGATATTGAAATATTCTTCCTGGTTGTGCCTAAAATCATAATAGGCGATACCGATTTTCCGAATTTTTTCTTCCGGGTCCAGGTCCTGGTTTGAAATTTGTTCAATGATGGAATACAAAAACGTCAGGCCCTCTTCCTGGAGGGCAATAAAAATATCGTCTTTGCTCTTATAATAAAAATAAATGGTGCCCACACCCAACTGGGCTTCCTTTGAGATTTTACTGATGGAGATATGGTCGATCCCAAAAGAGAGCAGCAATTTTCGTGCGGCACCCAGAATTTGATTTCGCCGCACCTGCTTTTCCATCGCCCTTCGTTCCTGTACTCCCATGAATCTCCTTTTTTGAAATTTGCCCGGGTGTTGCTATCGGCTTGGAGTCACATTTGTTTTTCGAACACCGTTCTATTAACGATATACATTCATGTCTTTGGATTTGTCAATATAAATAAAGGTTAAAACAAAAAAAAGCGTTTTAATGCGATAAAACCATTGACAAAAAAGGGCAAAAAAGCGGTATAGGGTGAGGATGAAACTACCATTTCCCCTGTTTGTTTATTTTTTGTGTCTTGTTTTCATCCCAGCTGTATCTGCAGCCGAAGTAAGGATTGTTGCCAATATCGATGAACTCATGGCCACCTCCGGACCCAATCAGGAAAGCAATCTAACCGTTTTAATCAAAGACGGCACCTATATCCTGCCCAGAAACATCCTCATTGATGGAAACACGGTTACCTATAAAAGCATTTCCAATAATCGAAATTCAGTCGTTTTAAAGGGACAGGGATTTACAGGCAGCGTCCACAATATTTTCAGCATCCAGGGCAACCGGGTCTATATTCAGAACCTAACCATCGGAGAAGTTGCAAACCACGGGATCCAGATCCACGGTGAAAAAAAAAATATCAGCCATATTTTTCTCCAAAATCTGAGATTTTATGACATCCGGGAACAAATGCTCAAAGGCTCTTTTGATCCCCAAAACCCATCAAATCATGCCGATTACGGATTTGTGGAAAATTGTCTTTTTGAATTTACAAAAGGCTATGCATTCCAAAGCTATACCGGCGGCATTGACATTCACCACGGTGAGAACTGGGTGGTTAAAAACAATATATTTAAAAATATCAGGACAGAGGACAAAAGTTTGACAGAAGGAGCGATTCATTTTTGGAACGACTCCAAAAACACAATAATTACCAGCAATAAAATATTTAATTGCGACCGGGGCATAACCCTGGGGTTGGACACTTCATCACACTTTGGGGGAACCATCCGGAATAATATCATTCATACCATAATGGATACGGGAATTTATTTATGCAATGCAAGGGATATTGATGTCAATCACAATACAATATTCATCGATTCCAACTACCCCAATTCAATAGAATACCGATTTAATCAGAGTCGGGACATCACGATTGAAAACAATATAACAAACAAGAAAATTGTCTCCAGGGATGGCGGTAATGCCAGGATACTCGGCAATAACACTGCCATCAAAAACACCTGGACTGTCGATATGGAAAATGCGGCACTGCTCTTTAAGGGTCTGCCCAATTTACAATCACAAGTCCATCCGGTGATCATTACAAAACAAATTGACAAGAATGCGATGCACAAAGCTCCTGAGCAGGAGACTCAAGCGGTTTCAAACATAGACGTCTGGCATAACCAGGGGCAAACCTTTATTGTTTTTGATGAAATTATAACCCCGTTAATCCCAGACATGATCACGTACAAGGATTTTTTTAATATAAAAAAAAGACCCAGAAGATTGTTTATCATATTTATCGTGACGACCATGTCATCAAAAGCGTCAGGGAATTAAAGCCCATTGCCGTTGTACCCTCTTTTTCAGGGATTAATGAATCGTTTTACGGGATTGACACGCAAAATAACTACAGTGAAAAGAAAATTATTCGATATGGGGTTCGATCGGAAGGATTGCCCCTTAAACCCGGCAAAGGCCTTTATGTTTTTATCCCCAAAGAAGAAGGCAAGGCCTATTATGCTGTTACTTTTACCGTGGACGGTCGTGAAAATTTTTTAATTTCTCCTGGCAAAAATTCAATTCTTCAACCCATAATTGAAGCCATGGGAGAGGGAGTACCAATTCTCCAGCGGATTGAAATGCCCAAGGAATTTAACTATGAAACAGACCCAAAATTATATTTTTATGTAAGATGGGAATCCTTCCCCAATTCCAGTGTTGACGCCAAACCCTTTGATTATCTGGTGGCCATACCCAAAAACGTGAAAAACCCGGCTCCCATCGGTATTCACATGCATGGATGGGGGGGAAACCTGCTTGAGGGGTATGCATGGTGGAACAATGCCAGTGACGGGTCCATCCTGGTTGCATCCAACCAGGACCCCTATGATTGGTGGACCGGCTACCGCTCAAATTATTTCACTGAACAGGAAACATTTTTGTCGGACAAGGGGAAAAAACCAAAGGTGTTCCCCTATACAACCCAGCGTTT
>VMSR01000284.1 GCA_013792075.1 Desulfobacula sp. | reverse complement strand
TAGAATAAATCATAAAAGGCAAAGGTTTTCTAAAATTCGAATGGAACCCATAACGGTGGCTTATGGATTAGTATGGGTATAATTCAACCCTCAAAAAGCGTGGGCTTGTATTCATAGCCTCCCCATTCTTTAAATAGAATATAGGCCCCACATCTTGTGGTCAGGGAGGATTTATCTGACCGGCAAAAAGTCAATTATTTACATCAGAAAAATTCTGAACCGGAATGTTTCTGAACAACACTAATATATACTCATTCCATTTTGAAATTTTAGAAATCTAAGATTGCCTGCCGAGTTTTGTTCTATATGTCCAGGCAGCGGTGGGGGGAAGAGCTGAAGCGGCGGAATGCTCTTTGCCCTGCCGATGCAGGGTTTGTGGTATTGATTCAATTTCTACATGCGATTGCCCTGCATCTGCCCTGCCCAAGGATTGACAAATGCTTGATCCCCATGGTAGTTTCCGGGGGAACCAGTGCAAAATGCTGTGCTAGGCTGGGGGAGTCGATAAAGATCGGCTGAGAGGAAACCTGTGTTTCGACCCCTGGAACCTGCTCCAGATAATTCTGGCGAAGGAAAGTCATGCTTTGTTTTCTTTTCTTGGGATTTCTATCCGCCCGTTTATATCCATATTTTGCCGGAACAAAAAAAAGTGTTAGGCACTTTTATTTAACGATGTATTTTAATAAAAATTATATGGATATGCTTCAGGTATCAGGTGCAACAAAATTTTATAATGGACAGCCGATTTTTTCAGATCTGGACCTGTTGGTAGGTCCGGGACAATTTAAGGTTCTGGTGGGGCCTTCCGGATGCGGGAAAAGTACCCTGTTTGACGGGTTGACCGGTGTCATGGCCCTGGACAAGGGCAAGATTTCCTGGAAAAATGAGGGGGTGGCCCACCTGGGCCGCCATGCCGCCTATATGCAGCAAAAGGATTTGCTTCTTCCCTGGTTCTCCCTTTTGGACAATGCGCTGCTGCCGGCCAGAACCGGACGACAGGACATGGAGAGGATGCAATTACTTGCTCAAAAACTTTTTGTCCGCCTGGGATTAAACGGGTATGAATCCCATTATCCCCATGAAGTCTCCGGGGGGATGCGACAGCGGTGTGCCCTGGTCAGGACCCTGATGTTCAACCGGGACCTGATCCTGCTGGACGAACCCCTGTCCGCCCTGGATGCCATTACCCGTCGAAGCCTGCAGTCCCTTTTATTGCTGCTCCAGACCGAATTCAAAAAAACCATCCTCATGATCACCCATGATATTGAAGAGGCGCTGCTTTTGGCCGACGAAGTCTGCCTGCTCAGCCCCCAGCCCATGACCATAAAAGAACGGTTTGTCCTGAACCAGCCGAAACCCCGGCATTTCAGTGATCCGGCCCTGGTAAAAATAAAAGCATATATGCTCGAACAGCTTGAGGGGGATCTGACCTGTGAAAACAGATAAGCTGATCGCCCCGGGCCTGGTGATCCTTATCCTGGTTTTCTGGGAAGGGATCACCCATTTTCTGGAAATACCGATTTTCATCCTGCCGCCCCCCACCCGTATATTTGCTGCGGCAATACACAAGGCACCCCTGATTCTTCCCCATGCAGTAACCACCCTCTCTGAAATTGTCCTGGGAATCGTTTTGGCCCTGGCCACTGCCATCCCCCTTGCCATTGCCATGTTTTCAAAACCTGAGTTGGAAAAAGCCCTGGCCCCCTTCCTGGTGGCATCCCAGGCCATTCCGGTTTTTGCCATTGCCCCGCTGTTGGTGGTGTGGATGGGATACGGAATTGCCTCCAAGGTGTTCATGGCCTGGATCATCATTTTTTTCCCCATCACCATCAGCCTGCTGGCCGGATTTAAAAGTTGTGACCCTGAATTTCGGGTGATGTTCCGTCTCATGGGGGCTTCCTTTTATGACCGGCTCAAACTGCTTTACTGGCCATGGGCCCTGCCCCAGTTTTTTGCCGGCCTCAGGGTGGGCGTCACCGTGGCCACAATCGGGGCGGTCATCGGCGAATGGGTGGGGGCCCAGCAGGGGCTTGGATATCTCATGATCCAGTCCAATGCCCGGCTCCAGACGGACCTGGTTTTTGCCGCCATCCTCTGGCTTGCGGCCATGGGGCTTGGCATGTGGGTCCTGGTGGGGATGCTGGAAAAAAAATTTGTGCGGTGGAAATGATGCCATACACTAATAATTTTAAGGAAAAAAACCTATGAAAAAACGCATCTTAAGTTTACTTGTCCTGGGCTCGCTCGTGTTCTGCTCTTCTCTCTGGGCAGGAGACAAACTGACCCTGATGCTCGACTGGTTTCCCAATGTGGACCATTTGCCCATTTACGTGGCCAGACAATTGGGGTATTTTGCAGACAACCGGATTGAGGTGGATATCATCAGCCCTTCGGAGACATCCGATGCCCTGAAACTTGCCGCCTCGGGCAATGTGGACATTGCCGTTTCCTACCAGCCCCAGACCATTATTGCCGCAGACCAGGGCCTTGATATAAAAGCCGTCTGCCCCCTGATCGTCCATCCCCTGACCACCCTGCTCTTTCTTGAGGGGAAAGGCATCCAAACACCTGCCGACCTTTCCGGGAAAAAAATAGGCTATACGGTGCCGGGCCTTATGGATGTTATGCTTGAAGCCTTTGCGTCCATCAACCAGATAAAAAACTATACCCCGGTAAATGTGGGGTTTACCATTCTGCCGGCCCTGGTCGCAGGCCAGGTGGATGCCGTTATGGGTCCCTTTAAAACCTATGAAACCGTTGGCATGGCCCAGCACGGGTATAAGGCCCAGTTTTTTGAACTGGAAAAATATGGAATCCCGGATTATGAAGAGTTGATTTTTGTCTGCGGCCCAGGGGCATTAAAAGAAAAACATGAAAAAATTCAGGGGTTTGTAAAGGCCATTGAAAAGGCCCTGGCCTATACAAAAACCCATCCGGACAAGGCTCTGGCCCTGTATCTTTCAGCCCTGCCCCAGGCGGACAAAAAGATTGAGACCCAGGCATTTGAACTGACCCGGCCCTATTTTGCCGATACCCTGCACCACGATACTGCAAAATGGCAGGCATTTGCCGATTTTGCACTTGAACACGGGCTCATCAAAAACAAGGTAGCGGCAAAAGATCTGATTCATACCTGGTAACCTGCAGTGTGCATGTAATTGTTAAAAAAGGAGACGCCCATGACCATCACCCCGTCCGGCATCTGGAAGGATATTGAAACCATCCGTCAAGAAAGCCCCCTGGTCCATAATATCACCAATTATGTGGTAATGAACACGACCGCCAATGCCTTGCTGGCCCTGGGCGCATCCCCGGTCATGGCCCATGCCCAGAACGAAGCTGCCGACATGGTCAACATTGCCAGGGCCCTGGTCATCAACATCGGCACCCTGAGTGATCCCTGGATCAATGCCATGTTCACCGCCGCTGCCCGGGCAAAAGAACGAGATATCCCCATTGTCCTGGACCCGGTTGGCGCGGGTGCCACCCCATACAGGACAAAAACAGCCAGGGATCTCATCCATGCCGCTTTTCCCGCCATCATCCGGGGAAACGGGTCGGAAATCATGGCCCTGTGTGAAACAACGGCAACCACCAAGGGAGTTGATTCAGGGTCTGCATCGGATCTGGCCATTGATGCGGCCAGAAAATTGAACCGTGAATTTGGCGCTGTGATCTGCATCACCGGAGAAACCGACTATATTGTGTCCCAAGATGCCATGATCTCCATAAAAAACGGACATGAGATGATGCCCAGGGTCACAGGTCTCGGGTGCACTGCCACTGCCCTGTGCGGGGCCTTTGCCGCAATCAACCCCGATTTTTTTATGGCAGCAGCCCATGCCATGGCCGTCATGGGCATTGCAGGGGAAATGGCAGCCCGAACCGCCAGGGGACCTGCCAGCCTCCAGCTCAATTTTATCGACACCCTTTACCAATTGTCTGAAACCCATATTCAAGCGCTTCTGCGGCTTGGGAAGGCCTGAACATGGAAGGTATTTACCTGGTGACGGACACGTCCGCCTGCACCCATCATTTGCTTGAAACCATAGTGGCAAAGGCGGTACAGGCAGGCATTTGTTGTGTCCAGCTCAGGGAAAAGCACCTGGATACCCGAAGCTTTCTTGCCCGGGCCCAGAAACTCAAAGCCATCCTGGGACCTGCCCGGATTCCCCTGATCATCAATGACCGGGTGGATATTGCCCTGGCAGTCGGGGCAGACGGGGTGCATATCGGCCAGACGGATATGCCCTATGCAATGGCCAGACAACTTCTGGGGCCCCGGGCCCTCATCGGCCTGTCCGTTGAAACCTGGGAAGATGTCGTGGCTGCCCAGGACCTTACCCCCGATTATTTAGGGGTAAGCCCCATATTTTCCACGCCCACCAAAACAGATACCAAGGCGCCCTGGGGCCTTGACGGGCTTGCCCGGATAAAGGCCTATTCCCGGCATCCCCTGGTGGCCATCGGCGGCCTAAATGTCAAGAACACAGATCAGGTGATCCGGGCGGGAGCCGACTGCATTGCCGTGGTCTCTGCCATCTGTTCGGCCCAAAATCCATTTGGGGCGGCCCGGCAGCTTTGCACCCGGTTTGAGCACGCCAGACCTTCACAGGAGAATTTATCATGAAAACCTATTTCAGGGCATTGACCATAGCCGGTTCGGACAGCGGCGGCGGGGCCGGGATCCAGGCAGATCTGAAAACATTTTCCGCCCTGGGCTGCTTTGGCATGTCCGCCATCACCGCCCTCACGGCCCAGAACACCCGGGTGGTAACCGATATTTTCCCTGCCCCGCCCGCCTTTATCGGGCAGCAGATCGATGCCGTCATGGACGACATAGGGGTGGATGCCGTAAAAATAGGCATGCTGCACTCGCCGGCGGTTATCGAGATTGTGGCAAAAAAAATGGCCCAGTGGAAGTGTCCCAATATCGTCGTCGACCCGGTGATGATTTCAAAAAGCGGGGACAAGCTTCTCCAGGATGATGCGGTACAGGCCCTGAAAGAAATGCTTCTTCCCCTGGCCTTCCTTATCACCCCCAACCTCCCCGAGGCATCGGTGCTCCTGGGCCGGCCCATTGAAAGCAAGGAGGATATGGCTCGGGCTGCCCGGGACCTTGCCGGATTTGGATCTGCCAATGTGCTGGTAAAAGGAGGTCATCTGACCGGCGACGAAAGTTGCGACCTTCTGTATCAAAAAGAACAGGACACCATGACCGAACTTTTTGCAAAACGGGTGAACACCCCCAATTCCCACGGCACCGGCTGTACCCTGTCATCGGCCATTGCCGCGAACCTGGCCAAAGGAATGGCACTGGAAACCGCAGTAAAAAAAGCAAAAACCTATATCATGGGAGCCCTTGTTGCAGGGGCCGATTATCAGACCGGAAAAGGCCATGGCCCGGTCCACCATTTTTACGATCTCTGGCCGACACCTTAAGAAGCGCTTTCACCCGGCAGGTCTATTTTACGGCCAGACCCTGCTGTTCAAGCCAGACCAGGGCGGGGGTCTCTTCCTCAAAGGTTTGAATGGGGAAAAGGGTTTTTCCCTGGGACGGCTTGGTGACAATGTATTCGGTGAATACGGAATTGATAATCTGGGCCCTGGCGATCTGGCCGCAGGCCATGGCCCAGGGAGCGATTTATTCAAAATATCGAATGGTTTCCGGTGTGCCGCCTTCAAATTGCCTGAAATCTGCCAGCACCCCGAATCGTTTAAACTTCTTTTCAAAAACCAAGGACTGATAGGCAGTAAAAAAAGCCTTTGCGCATTCTTCATTCCAACTCTGATAAAATCGGAGGATAAAAATTTCCCCTTTCACCTCCATCTCATATTTCCCGTGCACATCAAATCCCATAATTGAGCCTCACCTTCATTGGCGTAAACGATACCGCCTCCATTGATATTCAAACCGCCGGAGAAAGTCAAGACACAGGTAAAAAACGGCAGGGCCAACGCATGTAATTTATAGAGGTATTGTATACCTGCAACCCGGCCAGGGACGTGCAATCGACAGAAAGGCACACCGACCGGAACGGGTATCAGGCTGGTTATTAAAAAGATAGATGCGATTGCCCTGTAAAGACATGCTCCCGCTTTTCAGGGCTTTTATCGATAGGGGCACCCCCTATAATTGTAGAAATCGGTTTTCCAACTTGTAAAATGGTTTATTTTCATTGTAAAAGGGGAAAAAAAGGAAAAGGCCATGACCCGAAAAATCCTGATCATTGATGATGACATCAAATTGATACACCTGCTCAAAGAATATCTGGAAGAAAACAGATTTGCGGTATCCCATGCCCTCGAAGGCGACCATGCCGTGGATGAGATAAAAGAGAAAACCCCGGATCTGATCATTCTGGATATCATGCTGCCGGGAAAAGACGGACTTGAGGTGTTAAAGGATATCCGAAAGGTTTATACCCTTCCGGTGATCATGTTGACGGCCAAGGGAGACGATACCGACAGGATCATCGGCCTAGAGCTTGGGGCCGACGATTATCTGCCCAAGCCCTTTAACCCAAGGGAGCTTTTGGCCAGAATAAAAGCCATTCTCCGGCGCCAGGACATATTGACAGCTGAAGACCCCGGAGATAATCTTCTCATCCGGTGCAACGACATGGTTTTGAACCGGGCAGCCCACACCATTGAGGTCAGGAAAAAAACCATTGATTTGTCCACAACTGAATTTAATATCCTGGAAGTATTGATGAAAAGCCCCAACACAGTCCTTAGCCGGGACCAGATAATGAATCTTTCCCAGGGAAAAGACTTTATGGTCTTTGACAGGAGTATTGACATCCATATCAGCAAGCTGCGGGCCAAAATCGAATCAGATCCAGGGTCCCCCAAACGGATCAAAACCATATGGGGGACCGGTTATATGTTTGTGGACAGTCCATGAAGCTCGAACGCTTATACGTAAAAATTCTTCTGTCTTTTTTCGGAATCCTTTTGGTAACACTGGCCCTGATCCTTGCCTTGTTCGTTACCATTGGGGGAAGATCCTTCCGGGATCATCTCGACAGGAAAGCCTTCCCCAAACTTCAGATTTTCCAGCAGATGGTCCAGGACAAAATAGATGCCCATCCCTCACTGCCCATTGAGCAGAACCCGGACTTGAAAAACCAGCTGGAAATTTTTTCCACGCTATTTGATACAAAAATCTGGATCGATGATCTGGAAAAAGGGATCCTGATAAAAACATTTACAGATCCCATCCATATCCCCCAAAAAGGATTTCATCGGCAGATTCACCATGAAAACGGAATCACCCTTTACCATTTTATCAGAAAATGGACAAAATATTATGCCGTTGTTCCCATAAAAGCCGGCGGCACCGAACTGAGGCTGCATCTTTATTATGATACCCGGCATCAGGATCGACCCGAGGGGCTGTTTTTTTTAGGCATATTCATCGTTGGAGGGGTTGTGGCGCTTTTAATCATTCCCCTTGCCAGGAAGATAACCCGGCGGGTCAACCAGCTGAACCGGTCCGCCCTTGAATTTGCCAATGGCAACCTGGCCTGCAGGACAAATATCAAGGGCCATGATGAGATTGCCAAACTGGGCCATTCTTTTAACTTCATGGCAGACAAGCTGGAAAAACTGATCCAGGGCAGCAAGGATCTGTCTGCCAATGTTTCCCATGAACTGCGAAGCCCCCTTACCCGTATCCGGGTGTCCAAGGAACTGATTCTGGACAAGATAGAACAGATGGACACAGAAAAAGCCAGGGCAGATATCCACCGGTATATCCAAAATATGGAAGCAGACATCCAGAGCCTGGACACCCTGATCGATCACATCCTCAAGCTGTCTAAAATTGATTACCAGGAATCTGCATTGTCCCTGGAAAGCTTTGATTTTAAGGAATTTATCGCCAAAGAGCTGAAAAGATACCATACCCAGCTTTGGCAAAAAAACATCGGGGTTGAACTGGATATCCTTTCCCCGGTCCGGGTAAGCCAGGACAAGTCCGTTCTCAAATCCGTACTCTCTAATTTGCTGGACAATGCCGTAAAATACACGCATCAAAACGGAAAAATTTTGATCCGCACCCTTCCCGATCCCGGGCAGGGATTGGTCTTCACAGTCACCAATACCTGCCCTCCCCTGGATGCCGGGGAACTTGAAATGATATTCAAGCCCTTTTACAGAACCCGGGGGAATACGGCCCCTGGTTCAGGCCTGGGATTGACCATTGCCAAAAAACAGGTCCGGCGGTGCAAGGGACAGATACAGGCACGAAATACCGATGAAGGACTGACCTTTGAAATATGCCTGCCCTGACCGCAATCGCCCCTGACAAGCCGATTCAGAATCAGAATTCAAAGAGAATCTGCCCGGTATCAATGGCCTTTTTCAAATCTTTGGTAATCGCTTCAATAAGGAGGGGGTCCCGGCTGTCATGCTCGGTACAGGTCACCTTAACGGCAAGGTTGCGGCCATTTTTCTTTGCAACATAGAGCGCCTTGTCCACCAGATAAAAAATATGGTGAACCCCAATGCCGCCGGGATGATGGTTAAAAAACGGGTAGAACACAAATCCCAAAGAGCAGGTTAAGCGTATCTCACGGTTGTCTGTCACCTTAAAGCCTGTGTTTGCCACACAAAGACGGATTTTTTCGGCAAGATCCCCAAGGTTGGTCTCTTTTATATCCTTCAGGATAATAACAAACTCTTCACCGCCAATGCGGCCGACCACATCCTCCTGCCGGACACTTTCACAGAGCTTTTTGCTGAACTGCTTGAGAACCATGTCGCCTGAAGTGTGTCCATAGGTGTCATTGACCCGTTTGAAATGGTCAATATCAATACTGATAACACCATAGCCTTTTAAATAGGCTTTGTCCCTTTTATTGATGCCGTTTTTCTCCATCCACAGGGAATTGACCTCATTTTCAATCCTCGGCTTTAAAATATCAAAAAGATAATACCTGTTTTTAAGGCCTGTGAGGGGATCTATCCTGGATATCCTTTCAAGGGCCTCGTTTTTCAGGACAAGTTCCTGGTTCAGCGTTTCCGTGTTTCCCTTCTCCCGGTTGAGTTGTTCAACCAACAGATTGTTATCATAACGCAATACGAGGAACTCCCTTAAATCACTATTCATCCTCTTGGCATTCACCGACATGAGGGCAAAGAAGATCAGTCCGAGAAAGGCCATAGAGGTTGTGATCTCCGTTCCAAGGGTAAAGAGGACGGCGGTGGGGATAAAAAAGACGGCTATGGAATAGGAAAAAAACATGGCCAGGTTGTTGTGGTAGGAACCAAGGCTGCCTGCCACCATCCCCCCCACAATAAAATAGAGAAAAACCAGGTACTCCAGCCGGCTGGTATGGATAAAAAAAAGGCCGATGGATCCGAACAGGAGACCTGCGATCACAAAGGAAAAAAGCAATATCTTCTGCCAGAGAAGATAGTTGTCCTTTTTAAAGCCATGCCGGTAAAAGCCGATCACCACATACCGGACCAGGACAAAGACAATGTTGATCAGGCACCAGGTGACAAGGCTGTTCCTGGGGATCACATCCCAGAAAATGAACACGAGAATTATGGCATTGACCGGCGTGGCCGGCATGCTCGTGAACAGATTCTTCACCAGAATCTGGGTTCGTTCGATCTCCACAAAAATTTCCCGATCAGATTCTTCAGCCATGCCGTTGTCTATTTCCGTCTCTTTTTTTCCCTGATTTTCTTTTCCAGCACATCCACTCATAAAATTTCCAATTGTTTTAATTTTTCTGTCCGTGGAATACCCTTTTCATCATATTTCCGGACCCGGTAATACTGGGCCCGCATTTTATCCAGGGGCACAACCTTTTTTTGACCATCCGATGCCCGCCCCCGGACCAGAAAGCGCAGGGGCAGGACATCGTCCTTGGAATCAATTCCCTCCCTTGTGTTCATGAGCCTTTCCAAAACATGAATCCGCTCGCCTGCCTGTAAAAATTCTTTTGTGGACAGCCGGATTCCCGTGACCGCATTCCACAGACCAAGGTACAGGGAAACATCAATGAGCCGGATGGCAAGGTCGGGCAAATATTGCATGAGAATTGCCAGCAGGGGTCTGGGCGTGTATTTGGACAAGGGCGGCTCCAGAAGGAAAGCAAACATGGTAAACTGGCAGGTCTGGAGGGAATTGATACAACAGGTCAGGTCTTCAAAAAACTTCACCCATTTGGCCTTGCCAAAGGCTGAATCCGGTTTCAGCAGCTTAAGGTAGACCTCCTGGGCCACCATATAGGCGGACAGATGGCAGGCCCCCCGGTTGGCCACGGCATAGGCCAGACCCTGACCAAAGGATCCCCTGGGATCATAGGCGGCCATCTCAAGTCCCTTGACCTGGATGGCAAATTCCCTGCCGCCGTGTTTTTCCGATAAAGCCCTTGTGCCCATTGCCATTTGCGCGCCAAACCCCCTCATAAACGCCATATCTTCAAGGGCCTGCTCAATGCCGGCAGCCGTTCCAAAGGCAAGATCGCTTTTTACAAGCCCCTTTGATGCCGCTTCCATGACCCAGGCAAGGGTGGCGCCTGCTGAAATGGTATCCATTCCCAGACGACCGCAGACCTGGTTCCATTGGGCAATCAAATCCAGGTCAAAAATCCCCAGGCTGGTTCCCAAAAGCCCGATGGTTTCATACTCGGGTGCTGACATTTCCTTGCCTGCAAACCTTCCCTTGTGGCCGCAGCGGATGGTGCAGGGTTTACAGGTATGATGAACGGTTTCATGGTCTTTTGCCATGGTTTCGCCAAACACGTTTTTTGCCGCGTCGTGCCGGCCGTCCTGAAAATTGTTTACCGGCAGGATCATGGCCTTGTTACAGGGGGCCACATTGGCGCTGGTGCCAAAATTCCGATACCGGTCGGCACTCAGGGGGTTCTGGTTGATATAGCGGGTGGCTTTCTTGCACAGGCGTTTAAACCGGACCGGATCATGGGGTTTGACCGAAAAGCTGCCGCCGGTTGCCACAATGGCCTTAAGATTTTTAGCCCCCATCACCGCCCCGATACCGCCCCGGCCCAGAAATCTGTGTCCTGCGGCCATATTGGCAAACCGCACCCCATTTTCCCCGGCAGGGCCAATGACCAGGGACTTGGATGCTTTTGAATCCAGAACGGCCTGGACATCCGGAATCTCTTTTCCCCAAAGAAAGGCGGCATCCTTGAACACAACCCCCTGGTCCGTAATGTCAAGATATGTGGGGGTATCTGCCCTGCCGGTAATGATCAGGCCGTCCCACCCGGCTGTTTTAAGGGACATTCCAAAGGGGCCGCCGCAGGAAGAGGCGACCATGATTCCCGTGAGGGGGGATTTGGTAATGGCTTCAAACCGTCCTGAACAGGGCGCCCCCGTCCCCATGAGGACCCCGGGCATAAAGGCGATGAAATTTTGTGGCCCCAGGGGATCCACCCCCGGTGTCATCCGGTCATAGAGCAGCTTCAACCCCAGACCCTTGGCACCCAGGTATTGCCGGCGCAAGCCTTCCGGCACCATATAGGTGATCATTGTTTTTTTTTGCAGATCCACTTCCAGAATTCGATTGGAACACCCGATTATTGTTGCCATATCCCCACCCTTATATCCATTGCAATGGTTTGTTTTCCGACCCCTGGAAAGCAAACCTACACAAAAACAAAAAAAAACAAAAGCTAATTTTTACGACGGGATTTCAGGGATCTTTCAGGCAGAGACCAATTGGGTGTATAATTGTTTTGTTTTGCTGCTCACTCCGCAATTGAGCTCAATTTGTATGGTTTGTTCAAATTTTTCATAGATGTGGGTGATCATGGGCCGGTTGCCGGTCAATGCATAATATTTCATCAATCGCCGGATGATGGTTTCGGCATATCTGTCATTTTGAAGATAGGTATTTGCCGCAACAATACAGTCGGCATAATTTTTTTTATTTTCATGGTATTCAATCACTTTTTTTAAGGCCTCCAGATAGGTCTGCTTATACCGTTCCCGTTCCGGGGCACACCAGTCCTCATAAAGGTCTTCTTCCAGAAAATCCCCCTGGTAAAGTATCACAGCTTTTTGGTAATGGCCCATGGCTGTTTCGCTATCCTTTGCCTTTCTTCCCAAGGCAACCTGCCTTACAAAGGATTCGATATCCACACTGCCGTTTTCCTTGATATCAATGCGATAGGACTGACCGGATCTCAGGATATAAGATGACCTGACGCCCTTTGACAGACAAGGCTCCAGGGTTTTCCTCAGGGCGGCCATGGCTACATGGAAGCGCAGGGCGCTTTTTTGGGGATCCTCATCCGGCCACAACAGCTCCATTAAAATTTCTTTGTCCAGATACCCTTTGTGACGCATGGCAACAAGGTATTTAAAAAGGGTTCTTGCTTTTTTGCTCTTCCAATTATTGGCGACGATCTTTTTTTCCCCCACAAAAAGCCTGAATTGTTCAAAAAGACATACCGAGATGGGCGGGGCGGGCAACCTGGGCATCAGGGCCATGATTTCGGCGACTGCTTTTTTGATGGCCGGCTTTTTATGGTTTTGAAGTCCCATCATCGGGTTTTGGGCCTTGGCACCCATTGTCACTAAAATTTTTTGAAGATAGGGTTTCATGGTTCCCATGGATAACAATTCCACAAGAAGGGGAACACTCCAGTCCGATTCACGGACAATCCAGGCATCAAAGGATTCCTCTTCACTGATCTTAAGGCCGCACACCATATATTCAAAAGCGCGTTCCCTGTGACCCCGCTCCCAGTAGTACCGGGCAAATATTCTGGATACCCAGCAAATATGCCATCCGGAATACACCAGATTTTGTTCGGCATCCCTTAAAAGCACCATGGCTTCATTCTCTTTTTTCTTTTCAAAGAACAGCAATTGGGACAAGGCCACCTGGAGTTCATTCTTGATCAGGGGCATATCATTGACCCGGATAGCCTCCATGCCCCTGCGCAGACTTTGTTCAGCACCCGAAATATCGCCTTTCCGAAGATAGGCCCGGTGCAATACCAGATAGGCCTGGGCCACGCCGCCTGGAAAAGCACTGCCGGCAAACGATTGCAGACTTTTTTGGCAGTCATCAAAGGCCTTGTCAAGCTGGTCCTGTGTAATCGTGTCCATTTCAAGACAATTTTTTGCCCGCAGCAATCGCAGAAACTCGGAAAATTCGTCATATACCCCTTTTCCCCTGGCAATTTGAAGCCCTTCCATTGCAGATGCCATTCCCTTGGAAAAAAGCCCCCGATAGAAACAGGAATAGGAAATCAGAAAATAGCTGGAAAAAAGAAACCGGTATTGCCGGACAGCTTCAAACAAGTTTTTTGAATCCTCCCCCAGTTCCATGGCCTTCTGGTATCCGCCGGAAAAAACATATCGATATCCCTGGGCCACATATATCCACCCCTGGGCCATTTTCAGGGATGCTTCATCCTCCAGGCCGACCAATAGGGCAATGGCCTTCTGGGCATAGTTGTCTGCATCGGATGTTTTTTGGAAAAGTGCCAGAACCCGTATCAGATAGCCCATGGCAATGATGGTCAGATAGGGGTCCAGCCGATCTTTGGCCAAAATTTTCTTGTATGCCTGTTCAGATTTTTTCAACTCCCCGGAAGCCAGGTAGTATTCTGCAAGCTCCATGAGGCAGAGGCATTCCCCTTGTTCGTCCTGCTGGCTGCGAAATACTTTTAAGACTTTTTCATAGGCATTGGCCGCCAGCTGCAGCCGGCGGCACAGCCCCAGATATCCGGCCTCAAGATATTGAAACCAGGGCTCCTCATCCATATATTGGGCCGGTATAATCGACAACAGGGATTTGACCATCTGGGGGCGGTCCTGCTTGATGATGGGCCTTGCAAACCGGTTCAGCAACCGGGAGGCGTCGGCAATATTTCCGGCCAGAAGATGGTGTTGCAGGGCTTCCTGGCCCTGATCCTCCCGCTCATATAGGATGGCAGCATCCTTATACAGGCGGTTGATTTCTTCCGGATCAAGCCAATGCTTCAGCTTGTCCTGCAAAAATTCCTGAAAAAGACGATGATAAAAAAAAAGATCCCTGTCTTCATCCACAGAAAAAGTGAAGCAATGCCCATCCTCAAGTTCGCATAGAATCGCCCGTGCGTTATCAATGGATAAAAACCTGTTACAAAACTTAAAATGAAGCCTGGACAGGATAGCGGTTCTGAGCATGAATGCCTGTTTCTCTTCCGGCAGCGAATCAAAAACGTTTTCCATGAAATAATTGAAAAGATAGCGCTGGGATCCGTTGAGGCTTGTTATGGCATCTCCCACTTCCGGGCCGGTCTTCTTTCTCAGGGAATGGTAAAAGAGAACCAGGCCGGACACCCATCCCCCTGTTTTGCGGTACAGCAGGTCAATATAGTCTTCCGGCAATACAATATCAAACAATTGGGAAAAAAGCAGCCTGATTTCCTTGGTGGTAAATGCCAGGGCAGCCTCTGCAATCTGGATAACCTGCCTGTCTGCCATCAACCGGGACAATTTAAGGGGGACAAGAACCCGGCTGATGAGGATCAAATGGAAAGATGGCAATAACCGGTCCAGCAGCGATTGAAAAAATGCATTTATTTCAGGGGGAGAATCCAGCACCTGGCAATCGTCCACCACCAGGAACAGATCCGAGGTTACATGGGCTTTCATTTCAGTCAAAAATGCCTCTCCCGCAACTGCTGAATCCATTTGAAAAAAAGCATTTTCATTTCCCTCTTGGGTTCCCAACCCCTCCCAGAACCCTGGGTAATAACCTTGAATGCCCCTGACAAGACGTCTGATGAATCCCAGAAAATCTGTTTCAACCGGGTCCGGACGATACCAGACTGCCTGCAGGCAAAGGCGGGCCATGGCCTGGGCCACAAGCGTTGTTTTCCCGTATCCGGGTCCTGCAACCACAAGGGTCAGCTTCTTTTGGCAAATCATGTCCAACACCGGATTCAACCGGGGTCTTAAGATGGTATCGGATGTGTCGGGTACACGCATAGTTGACATCAAATATTCCATACGGGTTGCTGGCGTCTTAAAAAAACAGGGGGTCTGATTTCAGGTGACCCATTGCAAGAATTTAGAGAGTGCGCAGGTCAAAAAATTTAAAGAGCGCCCGGAGAGGATGAGCATCAAAAAGACTATATCCAGATCATCCGTCGGGAGGCAAGAAAAAAAAATGAAAAAATTTCAAAATTTAGTCAAATTTTAAGTTTAAATTAAGTCTGATTTAGTTTTCGGGGGGTATACATCAGGCCATTTCAATCTTGCACAATTGTTTTTCTTTTTCCTTTGGGCAGAAAAATAGTCCAAAAACACATCTCTCAACCGACTCTCCCTTTGTTTTGCACCCGATTTCCTAGCTTACAAAAAAGGAGGTGGTAAACCAATGGACAACTGACCCATGTAATACAATATCGCCAAAGCGAATCGATCAACTCAAAAAAACTGATACAGGAGGAAAAAATTATGGAACCAAAAACCTGGGTGTTTCTATTATTGGGACTCTATATTGTCTATTGTTTCTGGTGGGGGCTGCGGGGGTTTTTCACTGAAAAAACAGCCTCAGGATACGGCATAGCGGGGCGGTCCATCCCCTTTGTTGCCTTTTTAATGGCAGCCACGGCCGCCTCATTTTCCGGGTGGACATTTGTGGGACATCCGGGACTGATCTGGAGTGCGGGTCTTGTATACGCCTTTGCCTCCATGTACGTTCTCACCATTCCCATTACCGGCACCTTTTTTGCCAAGCGCAACTGGCTCATGGGAAAACGGTACGGGTTTATCACCCCGGGCGACATGTTCGCCTATTATTATAACAATGAAGCGGTCCGGTGGCTCACCGTTATTGCGGCATTTTTATATTCCATCTTCTATTCCGGGCTCCAGCTGATCACGGCAGCCAAATTGTTCTATTGGGTGGCAGGCATCCCCGAAACCTACGGACTTGTTTTCATTGCCTTTATTGTCTGGTTTTATGTGGTCACCGGCGGCCTCAAGGCCAGCACCTGGGTCGGAGTGCTCCAATTCTGCCTGCTGGTTGTCGGCATTGTGTTGCTGGGATTTTATGTGCTCAAATCAGACCTCATCGGCGGATGGTCCGGGCTCACCGCCTCCATTGCCACCCTGGACGCCAAATATACCACTGTGCCGGGCCTGATTCATTTTGGTCTTGGAAGCGGCGGCTGGACAGCCGTCATGATCCTGACCTATATGTTCGCCCTCATGGGCATTCAGTCGTCGCCGGCCTTTACCCTGTGGAATTTCGGCATGGCCAACCCGAAGGCCCTGGCATGGCAGCAGGTTTTCATGTCCACCTTTGTGGTGGGCATCTGCCTGTTTTTTTTCACGGCCTTCCAGGGAATGGGGGCCAGAATCCTGCAGATGGCCGGTGAAATTGTCCCCAAGGTAGACTCTGACGTGGTGCCAATGCTCATGGTGAAATTTTTGCCGGGACCGGTCCTGGGGCTTGTTTTCCTAGGGGCCATTGCCGCCATCCATTCGACGGCAGCCCCCTATATCGGCACAGGGGGCACCATTATCCAAAGGGATTTCTGGTGGCGGTATGTGAAAAAACAGCAGGGGTCCCACAAAGAGCAGATCTGGACCAACCGGATTTTTGCAACCCTTCTTTCCGTGGCAGCCGTAGTGGTCAGCCTGACTTCCACTGATGCCATCGTCATGATCGGCGGGTTTGCAACCGCCTTTGGCACCATCATGTACCTTGCCCTCATGGGGGTTCACTGGGGATTCAAATTCCCGAGCGTTGGGGTGGTTCTGGGGTTAATCTCAGCCATTGTGGTCTGTTTTATCACCTATTATATTTATCAATATCCGCTGTCCATCCACACGGCCGGCTGGGGAATCTTCACGGCCCTTGGCGTGGCCTATCTGTGCCGGGGGCTGGGGTTCAAAGATTCAGACGAGACACTAGCCCGGCAAAAGGAAGTCAGGCAATGGCTGAACAGCATAGACGGACCCTCTGAAAACGGAAAAAAATGGCGGAGCCGCATGAAGATCCTGGTCCCGGTCTGGTTCTTTTTTGCCCTGGGACCCGGCGTTCTCATCGGCAACACCGCCTTTACCTTCTGCGGATTTCCTGCCATCTGGGCCTGGCAGATCGTCTGGTGGATCGTGGGCATTGTCATGATGTGGGCCCTGTGCTTTAAGGCGGAAATGGCCACCACTTCGGAAGAACAGATCCGGCGTGCAGACATTGAAACAATGGATGTAACCAAGGAAGCAGATGCCGTATAATTCATTATTTAAAGGAGAAAAATCATGGCGTTGGAAGATAAATACCTGATCGGAACATTGATATTTTGCATCCTGTTCACAGCCTCTTTTGGCTGGGGATGGTGGGGATAATTGAGTTGATCGGACAATCTTGGTATCCCCGGGGCCCTGGGATTTCCTCCACACCAGGGCCCTTTTAGATCTGCACTCCGTCGATTTGCGTTGGTCCTTCATCTGCCAGTCAATTTCATTTTTCCATTAGAAGCTACTGGGCAATGATAGATTGCCGTGGCGAAATAAAGGTTCAACCAGTATTTAAAAAATTGACAAACCGACTTATTGGGTCATTTCCACAATGGTTTTGAGAAGCAGAGCCTTTTTGATCGGTTTTGACAGGTATCCGCTACAACCGGCATCTTGACATTGCTGCCGGACGGATTCAAATGCATGGGCTGTCAGCGCTACAATGGGAGTCGGCTGTCTATGGTTCTTTTTTTCCCAGTTCCGGATGACACGGGTGGCCTCATATCCGTCCATAACCGGCATTTGGATATCCATCAACACAAGATTGTAGTCCTGTTTCAGAAAAAGATCCACTGCGATCTGGCCATTTACGGCCAGATCAATTTTATAGGGGTGTGTCTTCAAGTAAGCGCGTATAACAAATTGGTTTTCCTTGGCGTCTTCGGCCAACAGAATTGTCAGGGGTTGTAATGGTCTGTTGATTTTTTGACTACTCTTTAACGGGAAGTTCGGCAAGCCATTTTCCACGGTCTCAGAGATCATTTCCAACAGGTCTTTGGGGTTGACTGGTTTGAACAGATAGGCGTTCACCCCATGTTCCCGGGCGTTTTCTATCTGGGCAGTCGTGTTGATGGTTGGCAGCATCAATACCCGATGGGGGACCGGCTCAAACTTTTCCTTAATTTTCCGGGCAACAGCAAAGCCGTCTTGATCTGGCAGCTTTGCATCCAGCAGCACGACATCAAAGGGTTTTTGGCTCTGGGATGCGGCCTGTATTTTTAAAAGACCCTGTTCACCAGTCTCAGCCATCTGCGTCTGGGCACCCCATCCGGCCAATAGGGATGCTATCATTTTTCTGGAGGTCGGATTTCCGTCCACGATAATAATTTTATGCCCCATTAGCAGTGATTCATGACGCTTTACCGGGTTCTTTTGATCAGTTTGCAGGGTGAAACAGGCGGTGAAAATAAAAGTGCTACCATGGCCTGGTTCGCTTTTAAGTCGAAGATCGCCTCCCATCAATTCTACCAGGTGGCGACAGATACTCAGGCCCAGTCCGGTGCCACCGTGGGTGCGGGAAATAGAGGCCTCCGATTGGGTAAAGGGCTCAAAGATGATGTCTTGTTTTTCCGGGGCTATGCCCATTCCGGTATCCCGGATGGAAAACATCAGGGTCACACCGGAGCCGGGAGACTGGAGAAAAATATTTTCAACCTGCTCGATGGTGACGACGATTTCACCTTGGGAGGTAAATTTGAGCGCATTCCCCATAAGATTCATCAGAATCTGCCGCAGCCTCACCGGATCACCCGTCAATGCCAGGGGGGTACCGGGTTGAATTTGCAATACCAGCTCAAGACATTTTTCATGGGCTTTCAATGCCACGAGTTCACAGCATTTCTGGGCGACTTCTCCCAGATCAAATGCGGTGTTTTCAAGTTCTACCCGGCCGGCTTCTACCTTGGATAAATCAAGGATATCGTTAATGAGTGCCAGGAGGGTCTCACCGGCACTTCGGAATACATGAACATATTTTCGTTGTTCAGCTGTGAGATGGGAATCCCATAGCAGGTCGGCCATACCAAGTATGGCATTCATGGGTGTGCGGATTTCATGGCTCATTCTAGCGAGAAATTCGCTTTTGGCTTTTGTTGCGGTCAAGGCCTGATCCCGGGTGGCAATCAGTTCGGCAGTCCTGTCATCCACCTTTTTTTCAAGGGTTCGGCTATAATCTTCCAATTGACGATAGGATATCTTCAATTGCTCGGCCATATCCTTGAAGGATTTGGCCAGAACACCGATTTCATCTTCTGCATAGGTCTGGATTTTTTCAGCCTCTGAAAATTTCCCCATGGAAACGGCTTTGGCCGTAACCGCTAGTTCCGTAAGCGGTTCTATCAGGCGGGTGGCGTATACGGATACAAGCACCGCCGATACCAGAATAAAGATTATGGCAATGAGTACGGACCGCCAGACCATCTGTCTTGTCTGGCGATATAATTTTTCCTGGGAGTCGGAAACGATCTGGTTCAGATTGTCAAGGGAATAGCCTAATCGTAGAACTCCCCAGACATTTGTTCCCACGGTAAGGGGGGTAATGAATTCCATAAATCCGTGGGCGCCCCGGACAAACTCATTCGTACAAAACCCGGTGGCCCCAAGTGCATAAAGGTCTTCTGGGTTCTCCAGAATTGTTTCCTGAAGTTCCGGATTCAGGGTATGTATATGGACGATTCCATTTGTATCCATCATAATGGCATATTTGAAATCCGGATTGTCGGCTACTGTTTTATCGACCTGCCGGATAAAACTGTACAGGTTATATGAAGCAAGAGCATCTTCCGCCTGGAGGGACAGGTGATAGGACATGGCACTGCCGCGTTCAACCAGATTTTCTTTGACAAAATGGATCCGTTGCTGGAGCTCAGCACTCAAAAGGGTTCGCTGGGAGTCTATTTGTATGTAGGTGGAAATGGTCATGACGCTGACAACCAGTCCGATCATTCCAAATAAAAATTTCCATCGAATACTATTTCTCAATAATTGCTTTTTTTTATTCATGTCGGCCCTCAGAATCAGCGGCAGCCTGTAATTCAATAAAATCATTTACCTGGGAAAGCGCGCGCTGG
>VMSR01000083.1 GCA_013792075.1 Desulfobacula sp. | reverse complement strand
CCTATAAAATTTTATTTAAATTTCCGGGTTATAATAACGCTTTGTGTCATGGCCATAATATGATGCAGCGCGTTATATTTGTCAAGAATATTTTTTATTTTTGTCAAAAAAATTGTTTAATCTCTTAAAAAACAAGTATTTCGAGTTTTTTTTCGAGGGGGCTTAAATTTTTTTTTAATCTCTTCGATTGTAAAGTGTTGCTTTTTAATCCTAGGAGAGTTAAGTAAATTTTGTTCGATAAATTAAATAAAATGCCTGTTTTTGAATAATCAACAATCAGGAGGTAGATCATGCCCGAAACGATGACACAAGCAGACAATTTCTGGTTATGTATGGATGAACCAGTTAACCTAATGGTGATCACAGGATTTTGGGAGTTTGCCGAACCTCTGGATTACAATCGATTGTATGCAACGGTTGAAGCACGACTGGCATCGTTTCCCCGGTTCAGACAAAAGGTGATCCGACCCAAGACAGGCCTTGGACTGCCCAAATGGGTTGAAGACAAGCATTATGACCTGGCATCCCATCTCCATCGCGTGGCCCTGCCTGCCCCTGGCAACAAGCATGAATTGTCACAAATGATTTCAAGTCTCATGACCGTGGCCCTGGATCAGGCAAAACCTTTGTGGGATATCCATTTAATAGAAAACTATAAAACCGGATGCGCCCTTTTCTTTCGGCTTCACCATAGTATCGCCGACGGCATCGCACTCATGCATGTTTTGCACTCAACCGCAGACACCATTCCCGATGCGCCCTGGCCTAAAAAACCATCTGATTCCAAACGGGTCAGGTCCGGTAAGCCTCCCTTCTTTTCATTCAATTCCATGGTGGCGACAGCAACGGATGCCATTCAAAAAGGACAAAAGATCAGCAAACGAATCGTAAAGGAGATTGGAAATGTATCGGCAAACCCGGACAGCCTCAAGTTCATGCTGAAACTGGCCGCCAGGCTACCGTCCGATGTCGCCGGGGTCCTGTCAAGACACACCCTGATGAACTCAGACCCCAATACCGCCTTTAAAGGCAAACTCCAGGTGGCCAAGCAGGTGACCTGGACAGACCCCATCCCCCTGGACCGGATCAAAAAACTGGGAAAAGCCATCAGCTCTGCAACCTTAAACGATGTGCTCATCGCAACGGTCACCGGGTCCATGCGACGATATCTGAAAACCAAAAACACCCCCATCAATGAACTGGATCTTAGGGTGACGATTCCGGTCAATGTCCGCAAACCCGGCACTGAATTTGAACTGGGAAATAAATTTTCACTGGTCTTCCTGAAATTGCCGGTCTATCTGGAAGATCCGATCCTACGGCTCAAAGAGGTCAAAAGACGCATGGACAAACTTAAGGTCTCTGCAGATCCCTATGTCAATTTCGGCCTGCTGTCTGCCATCGGTTTTCTGCCGTCAAGTATGGCGCAAAAGGCTGCCCAGTTTTTCGGCAACAAAGCCTCGGGGGTCATGACCAATGTCCCGGGTCCCAAAAAACCACTCTATTTTGCCGGCAAAGAGATCACCAATATCATGTTCTGGGTTCCCCGGTCCGGCACCGTGGGCCTGGGGATCAGTATTTTAAGCTACAACAACCGTGTTACCATCGGCATTGCCTCTGATAAGGGGCTTATGCCGGACCCTGAGATTCTTCTGGAAGGGTTTGAACAAGAATTTAATTATTTAATCGATATTGTTCAATCCGGTAAAATCTATGAGGCGCCTTTGGTCCTCCATGATAGGTTTGCTGAAAAAAATGAGACCAACAGCAAGCCTGTTGAAGAACAAACAGAGACAGAAACAGAGACCCAAACGCTCCCGGTTCACTGCGAGGCCTACACCAAAGCCGGCAAAAAATGCAGAAATAAAACCATGAAGGGAACAACTTTCTGCACCCGGCACCAGCAATACCAGGAAGAGGGGAGTCTTTTAAGGGATGTCAGGCAGATCATGAGAGATCTGTCGGATTAAATTGTGTGTCAATTTAGGATTTCAAATGGTTGAAAAATTTCCGGAAAATTGTGAGGGCCGATTTTACGTGGATACCCATTGCATTAATTGTTCCCTGTGCCCGGAAATCGCTGTTGGCATTTTTGCCACCAACCATGAAGAGGGATTTGAATACGTGGTTCGGCAGCCGGAAACTGAACAGGAATTTCAACTGGTGGCCGAAGCCATGAAGCTGTGTCCGGCCAGCGCCATCCGGGACAATGGATAACCGTATAAAAAAATATAAGGTTTCAATTATAGGGGAGGAAGATGTGAAACAAGTTATCAGTATCAGCCTGGGAGCCAGCAAGGATGACTATCAATTTGAAACCGAATTTTTAGGTCAGCAGTTTTTGGTTCGCCGAATCGGCACGGACGGAAATCGGGACCTAGCCGCTGAAAAGCTTTTAGAATATGATAAACAGGCCGATGCCATCGGCCTTGGCAACATAAAATTTCCCCATGCCATTTCACCCGGCTATCTGACCAAAAAGCATGATGACAAGATCAAGACCCTGGGCAAACGTATTCAGACCCCGGTCACAACCGGCGCGGCCCTCAGGGATGTCTCGTTTGAATGGTCCCTGCGATTTGTGGAACACAAATTCGGCAATTATTTTAAAAACGCCAAAGTGCTGTTTTTATCCGGCATGACCAGTTACAAGATTGCCAAAGTCATGGCAGAATATACGGACAACCTGACCTTTGCAGACCCGGTCATTGAAAACGATATTTCAAAACTGATTCATTCGCTCGCCGGGCTTGAAAAATATGCCAGGGGGGTCCATGAAGTTCTGGACTGGCTGCCGGGTAAGCGATTGACCTCCTCTGTGGTACCATTGCAGAAATGGAATCAGTACGTGCTCAAAAAGGCCATGCAGAAAGCCACCATCATTGTGGTGCCCAATTATAATTTTTACACATATCTCAAAGACACCTCCATTGAAGAACTGGGCGGGAAAATCATTATTACCTCCACCGCCTATGATGACCGGGTTGAATTCTTGAAGGCCAGGGGCGTGGATATCATCATCGATACAACTCCCAAAATTTTAGAACGCGTGGTGGCCCCCAATGTGATCGAAGCCCTGATTCTGGCCGCCCTTGAAAAAAAATCAGACATGATCCATGCGGATGATCTTCTGGAAATTATCAGTATGCAGAAAATGGATCCCCGGGTGATCTATCCATCGGGACAGGAAAAACGGATAAACCGGTTTGCCTTTGTGATCCATCCCTTGTCCAAAGAGTTTTTGAAAAAAGACAAGGCAATTGATTTTATCAGTGGATTCACCCCGCCGATTTTCCTTGATGCGGTTGAAAAGGTGGTGGCCTATGCCCCGCCATGGGTCTATTCAAAGGTTACGGGCATAAAATCTCCCACCGGTGCTGAAGCCGAAGGCTGGCTGATTACGGTTGGCGGGACCCCCAAACAGATGCTGGCCCACAGTCCGGAATTCACCTACAAAAGGTTGCTCCAGGCTGCCCGCATGGCCAAGCGTATGGGGGCACAGATCATGGGCCTGGGGGCCTTTACAAAGGTGGTTGGCGATGCCGGCGTCACCGTAGCCAAAAAAGCAGACATCCCCATTACCACGGGTAACTCCTACTCGGCATCCGGAGCTCTGTGGGCCGGGGCGGATGCGGTCCGCAGAATGGGACTTATCAAGATTGAACCGGGCAGGAAAATTGCCGCCAAAACCATGGTGTTGGGGGCTTCTGGCGCCATTGGCTCGGTGTGCTGCCGCCTGTTGGCAAAAGCCTTTGATGAGGTTATCCTGGCCGGGCGGAATACGGCCAAGCTCTTGGCATTGCAGCAATCCATTCTGGATGAAACACCCGGGGTGAATTTAAAAATCACAACCAAACCCGATCGGTACCTGTCTGAAATGGATGTGATTGTCACAGCCACCTCCGGGGCAGGCAAAAAAATCCTGGATATCACCAAGGTCAAACCCGGCTGCATCATTACAGATGTGGCCAGACCCCTGGACCTCTCCCCTGAAGATGTGGCCAAACGACCTGACGTGCTGGTCATCGAATCCGGTGAGATTGAACTGCCTGGAAATCCTGAAATGAAAAGCATTGGCCTGCCCAAGAAGGTGGTGTATGCCTGCCTGGCTGAAACCATTGTTCTGGCCCTTGAGGGAAGGTATGAAATCTTCACGGTGGGACGGGAGATTGAATGGGAAAAGGTCAGAGAAATTTATAAAATGGGGCTGAAACACGGCATGAAGCTGGCTGCCATTTCGGGCGTGAATGGCGTGTTCAGTGACCAAGACATTCTCAAGGTCAGGGACCTGGCCCTGGAAGCCAGAAAAAAAGATGGGCAGCAGGGAGAACAAGCAGATCAAACAGGCATTTGTGCAGGAGGTAAGGCGTGAAAAAAATTATCAATATCAGTCTTGGACCGGAAAGTGAAGATTATCAGATCGAAACGGAGTTCAGCGGACAGATGTTTTCCATCCAGCGGTTCGGCACATCAGAAGACCTGAGCAAAGCAGAAGACCTGCTGTTAAAATGGAATAAGCGGGCCGATGTCATCTGCATCAGCGGCATCAAATATCCCTCCACAATGGGAACTCAAGGGATCACCCATAAAAAGACAAGAGAACTGCTCGAATTGTGTGAGCGGCTGCACACCGTTGTCACCACCGGGGAAACCCTTTACAGGGTGGGCCAGGAATGGAGCATCCGAAACATTCAGTTTGCCTTGGGCAACAACTATTTTACCAATGCCAATGTTCTGTTCTTTTCTGGTCTGTCAAATTCCACGTTGGCACAGGTAATGTCGGAATATACCGATAACCTGATGTTTGCAGACCCGGTCATTGAAAACAATCTTCCCAAGCTTTTGAGCTCCATGAAAGAGCTTGGGTTCTATGCAGACAAGGTCCATCATTTTCTTAAAAAAATTCCCCTGGGGAAAATGATTCCCTCCAGAACAAAGATCAAATCCCTGAACACCTACCAGCTTAAACAGGCGGTTAAAAAGGCCAATGTCCTGGTCATTCCCCACAAGGGGTTCTATGAATACCTGGATGAATGCATGGGCCAGGACCTTGACGGTAAAATCGTGATCACCAACACCGCCTATGACGATCGTGTGGATCTGCTGACCCAGCTGGGGGTGGAGGTGATCATTGACACAACCCCACAGCTGATCAAACCCGTGGTGGGTGATGCCGTGATTGAAGCATTGATGATCGCTGCCATGAATGTGTCAAAGGGCAAGGAAATGAAGGATGATCTTTTAGAGGTGATCAGTGAACAGCGACTGGATCCCAGGATCATCTATCCGTTTGAACCGGATAAACGGGTGAACCGCTTTGCCTATCTGATTCACCCGCTGCACCAGAAGCATCTGAAAAAGGTCAAAGCCATTGAGATGATCGCATCTTTTGCCCCCCAGAGTATGGGGGTAATGGAAAAACTGATGGCCTATTCGCCTCCCTTTGTCTACTCAAAAATCAGGGGAATAAAATCACCCACCGGAGTAGAGGCTGAAGGATGGCTCATTTCCATCGGGGAAACCATTGATGAAATGCAGAACCATCCGCCTGAATTCACCACGGCAAAAATCATGAAAGCAGCTGAAAAAGCAAAACGGCTGGGCGCACAGGTCATGGGGATTGCCATGCTGCCCAAGGGCATGCACGGCACCTCCCTTGAAGTTGGAAAACATGCTGCGCTGCCCATCACCACCGGCAACTCCTATACCGCATCCACGGCATTGTGGGCAGCCGCTGATGCCGTGCGACAAATGGGGCTGACCAAACTTAAAAATGGCAAGATTTTAAAGGCAAACGCCATGGTGATCGGTGCCACAGGAGATGTGGGCGCCATCTGTTCCCGGCTTTTGGCCACGGCATTTGAATCGGTCTACATTGTCAGCCGAAACATGGCCAAACTATTGACCCTCCAGGAAATTATTCAAAAGGAAAAACCCAAGGTGAAACTCCATGTCACAACCCGGGCGGATCGGCATCTGGATGACATGGATGTGATTGTTATTGCCAGTGCAGGCGCCAAAAAAAGCATTGATATCATGCGGGTCAAGCCCGGTTGCGTCATCACCGATATTACCCGGCCCATGATCTTCTCACAAAAAGATGTGGCCAAGCGACCGGACGTGCTGGTGATCACCGGTGGCGAGATCCGGTTGCCCGGAGAGGCCATTGAAATGAAGGATATCAACCTGCCACACGGCGTGGCCTATGCCGGCCTTGCGGAAACCATTATCCTGGCCCTTGAAGGACGGTTTGAAGATTTCACCAAAGGCAGCAATACCGAGTGGGAAAAGGTAAAAGAAATCTACAAACTGGGAATAAAGCATGGCATGAAACTCTCTTCCATATCGGGTGTTGACGGTCCCTTGAGCAATGAGGATATTGCCAGGGTTAAGGCACAGGCTTTGCTGAAAAGAGGAGAATAGGCCAACACCATGAAATTTGTTGATAACGCTGTGAAGTTACGGAAATTTGTTGTTCGATTTGTGGTGAATGAGGTTCCCACCCATGTGATTAACATTTCTTATGATACCTATAGCAGGATCTATAAAGGTCAGCTCAACCTGGGGCTTCCCGTTGCCCCGGAGCTGATCATAAGCCAGGAACAGATCAGAAACAATGCCATCGGCAAACTGGCCCTGACGCTGTATCATATCTTTTATAGAATCACCGAAACAATAATTCCCCGGGATCAAATCAAGACGGTTCTCCATGATGCCCTTGAACTGGATGGTATCCGGCTTACGGAAAAAGTTATCCTTTTGACCCGAAAAGAGCTTGCGCACATTGCAGTGGACCAGTTGAACATTGATCCGGAATTTGAAAATAAAATATACAGCGAAGCCTTTCGACGCAACATTGTCCGGGAAGCGTTGAAAACCTCCTTCCAGCCCGCCTATTTTGAAAGCGAGGTGGATGAAAAGGAAAACAATGGCAGGGGCGACTATGAAATTGTCTATTACAGGGACTTTACCGAGGAGGGCAAAGAGATAAAATTTCGCCGGCTGTTGAGCATGGAAGATGTCACTGCCGGGGATAACAATCCTTCGGTCATCCTTGTCCCCGGATTTGCCAACAACTCTAACTGCTTTGATCTGAACAACCAATATTCCATTGCCAAAAATCTGGCGGACAAAGGCAAATGGGTCTATCTGTTTGATCCCCGGGGGGTGGGGGTAAATGCCGGCAGGTTTGATCCGAATTATACGGTTGATACCCTGATTGACCATGATTTGCCCACGGTTCTGAATTTTGTGACCCAGCGAAGCTGCGGTAAGCCGTCAATTCTTTTGGGGCACAGCATGGGCGGACTTGTGTCTGAAAACATGGTCCTAAACTGGGCTCTGCGCCTCGATTTTGATAAAATCAAGATGCCGGACAGCAACAAAGCAGCTTTGGACAAGATTCTGGTGTCAGAAGAGAATGCCACAGACGCTTTAAAAGCCGTTAAAGGGGTGATCACTCTCGGATCTCCCCGCTGTTTTGATAAAAAATCCCATGTTTTTTTCCCCTCAGCACTCTGGCTCAATCATCTGGCCAGAATTTTCAAATTATCTCATATTCCTGTTCAGGAGTTATCGCATCTGGTAACGCAAATGCCGGTTTTAAAGACCATTACCCGCTCCATATACAATAAAAATATCGGGGGTCTTAATTTTCTGATTTCTCCTGAAAATCATAAAAACGATAAATATTTTATCGAACGATACCTTGAACGGGCAATGGAGTCCATCCCTCTGGGCTTAGGATTCCAGTTTCTCAAAGCGGTATACGACGGCAACGGTTTCAAGCGCATGGATCCGTCTGCCCTCAATTACACCCATCATTTTTCTTTCTTTCCAAAAGAGATTCCTGTGTTCCATTTCTGGGGTGCAAATGACTGTCTTGCCCCACTGGAAAATATACGCTATAGTCAGTTCTATCCTCATAAACACAAACAGATTTATCGGCTCGAACGTGTTGAGGATTTGAAAAAAGTAACTATTTTACCGGAACAAAGCCAGCTCATCGATTTTGTTATTGAAGGGGCCAATCATCTTGATCTGCTGTATGGAAAAAAAGCCAAAGAGCTTGTTCATCCTCTGCTTGAACAGATCATTGAAACGGTCTGGTCAGACTGGTCTTATGAGGATAATGTCAAAATCAATCCCGATGCTGCTGAATGCGTATTAAACCTTACTGTGGATTAGAAACAGCCATACCATTTTCTGATCGGAAGCCTTGCTCTTTATGCTAAGTCTGAAGGATTTTGATGTTGTCGGCCGGACATACCGGAACATAAACCGGTACCGTCAAATATTGACCATCCTGTTTAAATACGGATTCGGCAATATTATTGATGCTCTCAAAATTGACCAGTATCTGGAAATCGGCCTGAACATGATCTCCAGAACAAAGCCTGAACGAGTAGAAAGGCTGACCCAGCCCCAGCGGGTCAGGCTTTTGTTTGAAGAATTGGGGCCTACCTTTATCAAATTCGGACAGATTCTGTCCACCCGCCCTGACCTGATCCCCCTGCATTTTATTTTTGAACTGGAAAAGCTCCAGGACAATGTGCCTGAATTTCCGTTTTCAGAAGTTCAACAGATTCTGGCACACGAATTTAGCGATCAGGACAATCCATTTGTTTCCATGGAAGAAAAACCCTTTGCATCTGCCTCCATTGGCCAGGTTCACAAGGCGCAGTTAAAAACCGGTGAAACCGTTGCCGTAAAGATCCAGCGCCCCCACATTCGAAAGCAGATCAAAATAGATCTGGAAATTATGAACCACCTGGCCAACTTGATGGAACGCCATATCGAAGATCTTTCGTTCTTTCGGCCTGTCAAGATTGTTGAAGAATTTGCCTCAACCCTTGAAAAGGAGCTGGACTATACCCTGGAAGCATCCAACATGGAACGGGTGGCCCAGCAGTTTCTTTTTGATTCCACCATCCATATTCCCCGGGTCTATCTGGGCAGATCCACTGAAATTGTTCTGACCATGGAATATGTCCAGGGTATCAAGATTTCAGACCTAAAAGCACTTGATCAACACGGCATGGATCGAAAAATATTAACCCGGCAGGGTGCGGACTTGATTTTAAAACAGGTGTTTGAATACGGATTTTTCCATGCCGATCTCCATCCAGGCAACCTGTTTGCCCTTCCCAACAATGTGCTGGGCCCGGTTGATTTCGGCATGATGGGGTTTGTGGATCGACGGGCAAGAGACGTCTTTATCGACCTGATCGCCAGTGTTGTCACTGAAAACCCCTCTGCCACCTGCCACTACCTTTTGGAAATTACGGAGTATGATGAAGAACCGGACATGCGGTTTCTGGAGCGGGATTTATCTACATTTATCAGCCAATACCTGACCAAAGCGTTGAAACATATCAACATGGGCCGACTGCTGCAGGACCTGCTTAAAATAACGGTCAAGCATAAACTCCGCCTGTATCCGGATACCTTTTTGATGATGAAATCCTTTGCAGCAGTTGAAGGTGTGGCACATCTGCTCGATCCGGATTTTGACATGGTGGCATATGCTGCTCCGTTTATCAAAAAAAAGAAGATGGAACGGCTGTCTTTTCAGCGGATGTCTGAAGATATTTCACGGCTATCGGTTGAATCGCTTCAATTGCTCCAAGAGGTTCCCCGGGATGCCGTCACCATCATTCGCCAGGCAAGAAAAGGTAAATTTGTCCTGGGATTTGACGTCCAGAAACTGGATAAAATCATAAATTCCTATCACCGCGAGAGTCATAAATTATCCGTATCCATCATTATTTCTTCTCTGATTATCGCCTCTTCTCTCCTCTTGAGTTTTAAGGTGTCTCCCCAAATTTTCGGCATTTCTCTTTTTGGTATGGGCGGAATAGCCTGTGCAATTTTTCTGGGACTATGGCTGTTTGTCAGACCCAAAAAATAAAATCGATGTCGGATCTACCGGAAACGCTTCATGGGTGACAAACACCCCCCCCCATGGCAGTAATCTTTTTTCTTAAGTTTTGTACTGGGGTATAGTATTGTCTAAAGTTTTTCTCTTCCAGACACTTGTTTGATTAAATCGTATAATTGTATCGGTGTAATTTGATTTAATTCTGCCAATGTTTTAATTTTTGTATCATTGGTGATGTTAATTCCTTTTAAAGCAAGGTCATTGGACAATACCGCTGAATCCAGTTTGTAGTCATTACAGAATTGCAAAAATGTTTTGTTTCCCATTCCCGGAGCTGGAATTTCAGGAAGCAGGGTTGCTTGGGTTTCCTTCTTTTCAGGCTGCATGATTTCAAATAGTCGTTTTGGGGTCATGTTATTGTTTTTTGCGATATCAAGAAAGATCTGATTTTTATTTTCTATTTTAATTCCGGCTGCTTTGAGCTTATTCAGACTTGTTTCGAGGTTAAGGCCGGTTTTTTCAATAAAAGAATCCAATGGCGAAAGCTCAGCATGACCAAAGGGAGGTTCACCATATTTTATTGCTCCAGCATCTTTAATATTCTCACTGACAATTAAAAATGTTGAAAAGGGAGGGACCATAAAATAAGTTCCAAGGGCAACAATAATTGTGATCAAAAGGGCGGCATTGAAATTTTTGGTGAAAATTTTCAATTGTCTGTCCTTGTTCTTCATATAATTTAGGATGGGCTTCCAATTGTAATAAATATGAAGGAATATGGTCAGAAGAAACAGAACTCCAAGGTTGATATGAAGATTCCCCCATTGGGTTTTGGAAAACCCCCATAGATGCCAGTCCGACCAGTAAGCGATTCTGCCCTGGGGAACGATATATAAAATTACACTGGTAATCAATATTAAAACAAATGAAATCAATGCGGTTAAAGAGGTTATTTTTCGGATATTCATGATAAATTCCTTGGGATGCGGTTTTTGAATGGTTGCAGGCACAATGATTCTTTTTTATCCTATTCATAAAGTTACAGGGCATAAACATTTCTTCAGGTTGCCAGTTGTTTTGCCATAGGTTTTGCAAAGGTGATGCCAGTCGATTCAAACAGAAAAAAACGGATATATCCTTATTTAATAATGGCCATAAATTAAGATGGTTATTTATTTCAACACCGATTAAAGATACTGCGGGGCAGGATGGGTGATAGGTACTGGTAACGACTTGTAACGCAATTGTAACGTTACCAATGCCTATCTGTTCAAGCGGTAAATATGGGATCTAAAATTTCAAGATAAAAACCTCCGGGTAAACCCCATTGATTTTTGTACCGGAAAATCAAATTAAATCATGCCCGGAAAACCTTTGAAAAGGGTGTGTGTGATTGGCCCTTGAATCCCCTTGAGCTTTGTTTTAGAGGATCTGGATATAGGATGATGATCGGAGCCGTTAAGGGGATCCAAAAAGACCAGAATTGTGTCATTCAGGAAAGCCACTATGATTTTAATTGAACAGGTTGGCATAAACCATGCTTTTGTATTTTACCAAGTTATCAGATGTAAGGCATTTACTTACCTCCAAAAATCTGAGTAACCACCTCTGAAAAATCCGGGGCAGCTTATATACCGCCAGTAGCTGCCCCGGATTTTTTTCTTTTCATTGGTTGTAAAAACAAAATAGATATTTCCCTTTGCCTGGCATGAATATTGATTATTTTTTATAGATTCAGTTTTGGAGGGTACATTTGATGGGAAAAAAATCAATATGGAGCAGTTATGAAATTTGTCATTATCGGCGGTGATGCTGCAGGGATAAGTGCTGCAAGTCGTGCAAAAAGAATGAATCCTCAGATGGATGTGATGGTACTGGAACAAACCCATATCCCACACCCATCTGGTAAAAGCAAATTAATCATTTGCCGCAAAGCATAAGGAAACATAAGATGAGCACAGATTCATGTATCCAGACAATGGAAAGCCTTCCGGATCGTCCCCTAGAAGGTGAAGAAAAAAAACTTGTCGACAGCATATTGTCTTCTATTATCCGACCGGATGCCGTTGTGGAAGAGGTCATCGCCGGATCCAAATTTGTCGCGGTAAGGGCCGGCGGTCGCATGGGACTTTCCTCACTGCTGGGGGCAAGGCCCCGGGAGTATGAAAAAAACCTGGAACATCAAATGATGGGGAAAGATGTCAAACAAGTGGCTGGTCTGATCAGCAGGCCATCTCCTTTTGCCATCTCTCTTGGCATTGCCGCATTGAATGCCGGCAATGCACCGGATCCAAATCATGTGGAACCGTCTGGTTTTCCGGCAGACGACCTTATTGCCAGGCTCGGCAAAGATAAAATCACGGGTCTTGTGGGAGAATTTCCCTTTACGGCGTCTTTAAAAAATCGAGTGGGCAGATTGTATTTGTTTGAATTGCGGGATGTGCCGGGTGCAGTTCCCCGTGATCAATGGGAAAGTGTGTTGAAAAGGCTGGATGTTTTTGCCGTCACCGGGACTGCTCTTTTAACCCGGAAAATGGCCTGGTTCCTGTCCAGGGCACCCCAGGCGACCGTCATTATCCTTGGCCCCACCACCCCGTTTTCTCCTGTCTTGTTCAGCCATGGCGCTGATTATCTTTGCGGATCAGTGGTAACAGACATGGAAAAAGTGGCCCAGGGTATTCGAGCCGGTCTGCCATTTAAGATGGTTAAAAAGAATGGCGGGGTTGTTTTCACCCAATGGGAAAAATAAAATAGACGAATTAACTATAGATGGGACGCTCTGGTTCATAGGAATGAACCAGAGTGATTTTCCTGTATTTAATGATATGTCAGCGTTCTCATATAAAATCGTTCATTATCTTCAAATCATGAGGTTTATCTTATCTGTGATTTTTTTAAAGGTGTCTGTGATGGGTGATTTTTTGAATTTGTGTTGAAATGCAACGCCTTCATCTCCGCATTTTACCATATCAAGATCAAAGGGAATTCTTCCTAAAAAAGGGATACCATATGCCAGGGCCGTTTTTTCACCCCCGCCGGTCCCAAAAAGATCAATCTTTTTGCTGCAATGGGGACAGGCGAAACCACTCATGTTTTCAATAATGCCAAATATGCTCAATTTCACATTTTTACAAAAGCTGATGGATTTCCGGATATCAGCCAGTGCCACTTCCTGGGGGGTGGTGACAATAATGGCCCTGGCATCCGGTATCAGTTGGGCAATGGTCAAGGGTTCATCCCCGGTTCCTGGTGGGGAATCGATAATCAGAAAATCCAGATCTCCCCAGTTTACTTCTCCGATGAATTGACGGATGGCCTTATGTTTGACCGGGCCTCTCCAGATAATCGCCTTATCCCTGTCCGGCAGTAAGGATTCCATGGAAACAATTTTTAAGTTGTCAGAGTAGTGAATCGGGCTCATTTTTTGGCGGGTGTCCGCTTTCAGCATGTTTGTCAGTCCCAGCATTCCGGGGATATCCGGTCCATGGATATCCACATCCATTAATCCAACCTGGTATCCTTTGTTTGCAAGTGCAATGGCCAGGTTCACCGATACGCTTGTTTTTCCCACACCTCCCTTGCCGCTCATTACTAGGAATTTGTGTTTGATTGTTTTTAAAGAGTGTCTGGCCATTTCATCCGGGCTCGTTTCCGGCATCCGGCTTGCTATCCGGTTTTCTGATGGTTGTTTCATTTTTTATTCCTCATCACTTTGGCCCCTTTCAAGCGCCTGACACTCCGGATCAATGTTGTATGGAACTTCCATCAGGGTAAATACTTTTACGCCATCACGAATGGGCTCAACAACAAATTTTTCTTTGCAAGGCAGGCAGTAGGCATAGCGCGATCTGTAATCATTTGGACGATTAATCGGTGTTTTTTCTCCACAATAAGGACACGCGGTATTTATGACACTTTGCGGATAATCTTCTTTTTTTGTGTTCATGGACTCCTCCCTTTCACAATTTGGTTAATGGTTTAAATTGATGAAATAAGCAGGCATTCTTTTAAAAAGCATGTTTCATGCCACAAAAGGCGTTTCCCGATATTCGTTAATTAACAGGCAAGGATTGTGATAACAAAAGGCACATTAGGTTGCATCATCGCGACGATTGATGGAGGGTAAATGCGACCTTTAATTGTGAGGGATTGGGGATATTTTAAACGGATAAAACTTTTTTAAGGTCTATTCTGTATTTTTTCATGCGGTTCCAGACGGTTACCCGGTTTATATTAAGCAGTATGGCGGCTTTTGACTGGTTGCCCTTTGTCTGTTTGAGTGCCTGGATTAACTGGCGTTTTTCAATGGGGTCATTCTCTTTTGGCAAGGATCTGACAAGGGAGGGGTATCCTATTTTTTTGGGTAAATGATCCAGCCCGATAGCAGGGCCTTGTGTGGTAACAAACGAATATTCCATGGCATTTTTCAGTTCTCTGATATTGCCCGGCCAGTGATACTCCATAAAGGCTTCCATGGCATCATGATTGACACCGGTAATGGTTTTGCCGGTTTTTTTATTGAGACGGCGAATAAAAGAATCGATCAAAAGAGGAATGTCTTCTTTCCTATCTCTCAAGGGCGGCAGGTGTATGGGGATGACATTGATTCTGAAAAGCAAATCCTGTCGGAATTGATTTCTGGCGATCAACTCTTCAAGATCCTTGTTTGTGGCAGTGATGATTCGTACATCCACTTTGATCGATGCAATATCCCCTACCCTTTCAAACTGACCGGACTCAAGAACCCGCAACAATTTGGTCTGAATAGACAAGGGGATATCGCCGATTTCATCCAGAAAGAAATCCCCGTGATTGGCCGCTTCAAATCGGCCGATACGGTTGCTGTAGGCACCGGTAAAAGCCCCTTTGGCATGTCCGAACAATTCGCTTTCAAGGACGGAATCATTCAGTGCAGCGCAATTGAGCTGAATAAATGGGCCCTGTTTTCTGGCGCCGCACAAATGGATGGCATTTGCCACCAGTTCTTTGCCGGTACCGCTTTCACCCAGTATGATAACAGGGGCCATGCTTTCAGAGGCTTTTCGGATCATATCAAAGACCGTCTGCATTTCAGGCGATTTGCCCACCATGCCAAAAAAGTCATCGTCCCTGTCACGTTGCCTGGAAAGAATATGGACCTTTTCATCCAGTCTGGCAAGCTCGGAAATATCGGTTAAGGTTTCTACAACGCCCAGAACGGTCTGGTTTTCATCCCATAGTATGGCGGCATTTTTTAAAACCGGTAAAAAACTGCCATCTTTGCATTTGATAAGGCATCGGCATTTTTTCATATCCTCCTGGCCCTCTTCAAACAATTTGCACCATACCGATTCTTTGGCTGTCTGCAGGGTTTGTTCACAGGCATCACAACCCAAGATATCGCAGGACATGCCAATGGCTTGTTCGGATGTATAACCGGTAAGCCTTTCAAAGGCTTTGTTGACCATTAAAATGGAACCCTCGGGACCGATAAACATGAGCCCGTCGTTAATGGTATCCACTATTTTTTTCCAGAAGCTGTTCATTTCATGGTCATTCATGGGGTTTCTCCTTTAACAATTGCTTAAGTGTTTAAACACATGTTTAAATAACATTGGTATTTAAACACAATTTAAATACTATTAAATCAACAAACCGTCAAGCCATGGGGGGGGTGTCCAATGATTATGTTTATAAAAACATATAGTTGTATGTTTGAGAGTTGTGGGTGATGTTAGCGGTACGCCTGTTGCAAACAAGACATTTATAATGGCGTATTTTAAACACTTGGGGTTTTTTATGACACCACGAAACAGATTGGATCTTAGGGGGGTTATCTCACCCCTGAACCTGCTCAAATGCAAAAGCTGCCTTAATTCCATGGGCGAAGGAGCTGTTATAGAGGTGCTCCTTGCAGATATGGATGTGGTACAGGATTTGAAAATGATTGTGCACCGATCCAATGATCAAGTGGTTTATACCCGGAAAAAAGTTGATTGTGTGTGTATCGGCATAAAAAAAGGATCCAGAAATCGAAACAAGAAAGGCTGATTTAAGCAAAAGGAGGCCATATGGCAGAAGCGTTAACGGCTGGATGTGCCCGCCCAACAGGGGGGCCGGTGGGTGAAGCAACCGCTGAACAAACAATGGAAACACAGACCTAAAAAAGGAGACAGTCCCAATGATACAAGTGGGTAAAAAGGCACCGGATTTCACAGCACCAGGGTTTCACCAGGGCAATTTTGTTAATGAAACGCTATCGGAACATCTGGGCAAATGGGTTCTTCTGTGCTTTTATCCCGGAGATTTTACCTTTGTCTGAGCAACGGAAATTTCAGCAGTTGCTGAAAAATACACGGATTTCCAGAAACTTGGGGTGGATATCATCTCCATGAGCATTGACAGTATGTTCGTACACAAAATGTGGAACGACAATGAACTTTCCAAGATGGTGGAAGGCGGCGTTCCTTTCCCCATGCTGTCCGATGCCGGCGGCAGGGTGGGAAAGGTGGGAAATGTTTGGAAAGAATGGAAAACCGACATGGCATTTGACTGATTATTCAGGTATGGGAGGGAAAATGCAACTCAGCAGACGAAGTTTTTTTAAATTTATGGGAGCCGCCGGGGCAGCAGCCACTTCACTGCCACCATCTGCCGGTGCATGGGAGTCAAAAGCGCCCCCGGATCCCTATGGATGCCTGGTGGACCTGACCCGGTGTGTTGGCTGCCGTAAGTGTGAAGAGGCCTGCGCCGAGGTGAACGGTCTGCCCGCGCCGGAACGGGTCAATTGTCAATGCACGATTTATGACAAGAAAAGAAGACCGGATCACAAGGCGTTTACAGTGGTAAACCGTTATTTTACAGGCAAATTGGATAGTTTTGACAAACCGCTTCCCACCTTTGCCAAGGTTCAGTGCATGCATTGTCAGGATCCTGCCTGTGTGTCCGCCTGCATTGTCGGTGCATTGACCAAGGATGAAACCGGAACCGTCCGGTATAATGTGGATAAATGTATCGGTTGTCGATATTGCATGGTGGCCTGTCCCTTTGAAATACCCGCCTATGAATATGATAATCCCATCACCCCTAAGGTGATGAAATGCACTTTTTGTTACGACAGGATATCCAACAAAGGCGGAGTCCCCGGCTGTGCAACCATTTGTCCCACAGAAGCCATCACCTTTGGAAAACGTGAATCCCTTTTAAAGGTCGCAAAAAAAAGGCTGAAGGAAAATCCCGGTGTGTATATCGATCATGTGTATGGTGAACAAGAGGTGGGGGGAACCTCATGGCTGTATATTTCTTCGGTACCCTTTGAAAAGGTGAATCTGCCAGTATTATCGGCCACACCATCCCCCAAACTTTCCGAAACCATACAACATTCGCTGTTCAGTTATCTATGGTCACCCATAGCACTCTTTGGCGTTCTGGGAGCATTCATGTATAAATCAAACAAAGGTGTGAAACCACAGAACAAAGGAGACGCCTGATGGAAGCAAGTCTTTTAAATAGAAAGTTCTGGACACCCGGTGTTCTGGTGATGCTGGTGTTTATGATTGCAGGTGCCATTTGTATTGTTGCAAGATTTACAGGGGGCATCGGCTATGTGACCAATCTTACCAATGACCGGCCCTGGGGGCTCTGGGTGGGTGTTGATGTGGCCACCGGCGTTGCCCTTGCTGCCGGCGGGTTCACAACTGCGGCTCTGGCCCACATTGCAGGCCGGCATTTTTATGAACCCATTACACGGCCGGCCCTTTTAACGGCGGCCCTGGGGTATACCTTTGTTGTCCTGGGGCTTTTGGTGGATATTGGTCGTTCCTGGGCCATCTGGAAACCCATCTTCAACTGGAACACCAACTCAGTCCTTTTTGAAGTGGCCATGTGTGTGATGGTATATCTTCATGTGCTCTATTTTGAATTTTTTCCCATTGTTGCCGAACAATTCAAGGGTCGGGTAAATCTGCCAGGGTTTTTGTCCGCATTTAACGGCCTGGTGGACATGATCTTAAAGGTGGGTGATGCCGTTATCGGGAAAATCATGTGGGTGTTTATTATTTTAGGGGTTGTCTTGTCCTGCATGCACCAATCCAGTCTGGGGTCTCTCATGCTGGTGGCACCGACCAAGCTGCACCCTTTGTGGTATACCCCGCTGTTGCCCCTTTTGTTTCTGACCTCAGCCGTTGCCGTTGGGTATCCCATGGTGGTGTTTGAAACAACCCTTGTTACCGCTTCATTTAAACTGGATTCCGAGATGGATATTCTGGCTCCCTTAACGCGGATTACCATTTTTCTTTTGGGAATATACCTGTTTCTCAAATTGGGGGACATGGTTTACAGGGGAACCTATGTGTATCTGTTAGAGGGAAATTATCAGACCAATTCCTTTATTGCGGAGATGCTTTTGGGAGTGATGGTACCCTGGGTGATGCTGCTCTTTGAACGGGTTAGAAATTCGAGAAGAGGTGTTTTTATGGCGGCATCTTTGATTGTCGCGGGTGTGGTGATCAACCGGATTAATGTGTTCATCGTGGGATATAAACCGCCCTTAAGTGACAATGGATATTTTCCGGCTTTCACGGAAATTCTGGTCACTTTAGGCCTTATCGCAACATTGATGTTCATTTATCGATTTGTTGTGACCTACCTGCCTGTTTTACAGGCCCCCAAGGAGGTGTCGTCGTGATAAAGAAGATTGTTTTTTTTTCAAGTCTTGTGCTCCTGACCTCCGGCCTGTGCAGGGCAGAGGTCTGGAAAGCGCCGGACCAGGAACGCGCCAAGGAACGATCAAAACAGGTGGTTCCTTTTATCAAGGAATACAAGGATGATCATAAGATTGCCCGGAAGATGTCTCTGATGGATGCCGGCATTTCTTTGAATGATGTGCAGGACGTCTATTTTTTGATGGACAGTCCGATCATTAAGGACCGTGAAGACCATTACGGGCCTGTCCGGTTTTCCCATAAACGCCATGCAAATCTTGCCAAGGATTGCAGTAAATGCCATCACTTCCGGCCAAAAGATGAAGCGGCCCTTGAAACAACCAGGTGTTCGGCCTGCCATCAGGACGCTTTTAATCCGGAGTATCCGGAGCGGATCGGTCTTAAAGCGGCGTATCATCAGCAGTGTATCCAATGCCATCAGGAACAGGCAAAAGGTCCTGTGGACTGCAAGGGGTGCCATTTGCAGAATGTTCCCGATCATAAGCAGTTGGTTCAGCTGCCGGATAACCCGGATCCCTTCCAGGTGACAGCCGAATGTCTGCGGTGCCATGATGCCCAGGCAGAAGATATGCTGACAACCGCCCACTGGTTGTGGAAGGGACCTTCTCCCTACACAACGGGCCATGGAAAGGAGGTCATGCACGGCAAGGGCACAACGGCCCTGAACAACTACTGAATTAGTCCCATCAGCAACGAGGCTCGTTGCACCAGTTGTCACGCAGGATATGGATGGAAAGACAATAGTTTTGATTTTACCGATAAGACAAAAATGGATTGTTTGGTATGCCATGATACCACGGGTAAGTATAAAAAACCCGGGCCGGATGCCGGCATGCCCGCAAAGGATATTGATTTGAAGTTGATTGCTCAGAATGTGGGGCATTCAAGCCGTGCCACCTGCGGCGCCTGTCACTTTAACGGCGGCGGGGGGGATGCTGTAAAGCATGCGGATCTGTCACGGCAGCTGCTTAAACCCAACAGAAGCTGCGATATTCACATGGGGGGATATGATTTTACCTGTACCGAATGTCATGAAACAAGAAACCACAAGATTGCAGGCAGAAGCTCATCTGTCCCGGTTGTCGAAGGCAAGGTAACCTGCATCCAATGTCATTCAGAAGAACCCCATTATTGCGGAAGTGTTCTGGATCACCATTTAAACAACCATGCCAAAACCCTTGACTGCAATGTTTGCCATTCTCCAGTGTTTGCCAAATGCAAACCCACCAAGACCTGGTGGGACTGGTCCAAGGCAGGAGATAAAAACCGCAAGCCCAAAAAAGACAAATTTGGACAGCCCGATTATGACGCAAAAAAGGGTGAGTTCAAGTGGGAAGAGTCTGTTGTTCCGGATTATGCATGGGATTCAGGATACATGAAGCGCGTGTTCATCGGCGATAAGGTGGATATGAATTCAGATGTCATTAACCTGACCGAACCTGTCGGTTCCATTCATGATCCCGCTTCCAAGATTACCCCGTTTAAAATAATGAGGGCGGTCCAGGCAGTAGATGCGGACAATGAGTATTTTCTTATTCCCCATCTGTGGCCACGCAACAAACAAGACGATACCGCCTATTGGAAAAACTTTGATTGGGAAAAAGCATTCCAGGATGGCATGGATGCGGTTGGCCTTGAGTACAGCGGGGCATTTAAATGGAAAGAGACCTGGATGTATTGGCGTCTTGATCATGAAGTAATGCCGGCAGACATGGCATTGTCCTGTGTCCAGTGCCATGACAGCCTAAAAGGGGATAAAACCTGTAACCGGTGTCACCAGGACAACCGTGATGTTGATTTTAAAAAGATTGCCCATAAGGGCACGGATTTTTCCTTCATGAAATCCCAAGGAAGGGATGTTGAACATTTGATTGAAAAAACCGATTATATTAATTTTAAAGCCCTGGGGTATAAGGGTGATCCCATTCTTCACGGAGGCCGTTTCAAAAAACTGCCCATGGGGTATGAAAAAAAAGAATAAATAATCGGATTGTTTTCACAAAAGCCTGATGTTGCTTTGGGTTAATCTGCCTGGCACATCAGGCTTTTTATTATTCTGCCTGACAATCCAGGACACTATAGGGGATGGTCAGGCAGAATTTTTCATTTTCATAAGCGATCTGGTTCAATTGCGTATCACCTGTTGAAAGCCTGTCTTCTAAACAGATTATTGATTGAATTGTTTTGTTTGTTCAGATCGCGTTCTCAATTGATTTTTAATGGCGGACAGCTCTGCTTCAAGCAGATTCACCCTGTTTTGTAATGTGTCTTGATTCACAGAACCCGGTGCTGGAGCAAGCGTGGTCCAGCGGCCATACCCCATTCCCCGGCCAGTCGCCTGACATTTTCTCCTGCCCATTCCCCGGCCAGATCCCCTGACATTTGTGCTGTTTGTATCCATGGTCGCGCCAGGACAGGTGCCTCTTTTTCTGCCTGTCATGGCCCCTTCATTCATGGGTCCTCTTTGATTAAATCCTGGCATAATATTCCCTCCTTTTTATTTGTTGATGATTCGGTGGTCTGGTTGTTCAGGATTTTTCCTGCCGTGGCCCATTCCACCTCCTTTTCTTCCATTCCCCCTGCCGTGACAATGACGTCCATACCCCTGTTCATTGTCGTGCATCGTATAGCAACCGCCCCCTATCTTGAGACGATATGCATTTACAAGGGCGTTTGACAGGTTAAACCGACCGGTTTTCAGAATTCTTCCAAAGGTTTGCCGGGATACGTTCATGATCTGGGCGGCCTGGCTCTGATCCAGTCCTTCAAAATCAATATGGCGAATCGCTTCAAACTCTTCAAGGGAGAGGGTTGTCTCTCCTTTTTGTTCAACACCCTCGGGCCTGAATCCTTTAATAGTCGGCCTGGATATGATACATCTGGGTCTTTTGGGTCGGGGCATGAAACCTCCTTCGTTATGATCATTTGACTATAATGATAAGAATGCCACGGAAAATTGTCAAGGAAAATTTTGGTCAAATGATCAAAAAAAAATGTGGTGGGAAAGATACTTCTTTCCCACCACATAACCCAATGCTATGGGGGTATAAGGGGTGCTGGCGGCTGTGTTTAGGGCCGCGCCACAAGCACAGGCACTCTGGATTTATGAATTACACCCCTGGCAGTACTTCCCAAAACCATTTCCTCAATCTCGCCCTGTCCGTGGGTTCCCATGATAACCAGGTCAAAGTCACCCTCCTGGGCTATTTTTACAATTTGCTCAACCGGATTTCCCGCTTTAATGATGATATTTTTTTCGTCCAAAGGACAAAATTTTATTTCTGCCAATACTTGTTTTGATGTTTGGCGGATCCTTTCCTTTAGGATTTGTTTGGCTTTGTCCATGGCGTCTTTATTGAATTCATTCTTTTCATCTGAAACGATGATGCCTGCTTCCGATGAATAGACGTCCAGCAGATCGGGAACCACATGAATGACCCAGACCTTTGCATTGAACCTGTTGCCGATGCTGCATGCATACCTGGCTGCAAATTTTGCCGTTTTGGTAATATCAGAGGCAAACAATATTTTTTTGATGTCAGCCACCATTGAAGGTTCCTGGCCTGCGGTTGTTTTCTTTTCTGCGTCTTCTTCAAACTGTTTGGCAACAGCGTGTTCCGGTTGTTTTTCCTTTAAATCAGGGGGACCAAAAATTTTATCCGTGAATTTTACATACCATGCAGCGGACTGCACCTGAATGATATAGGCAATGGCGACCACCAGTGCGGCGCTGGCCCCTTCTTTGCCAAAGGCATTAATGGCGATGGCCAGGGCAATGGACAGGTTCCGCATGACAGAGCCGTATACAAGGGCAATGGCATCCCCCCGTGGTAAAAAGAATTTGCCCACAAGGCTGCTTACGCTAAAATTAAAGGCGTAGATAAGGGTCAAAGGCACAAGGATATATACGAGCATACCGGGAGATGCAGCAATCCCCTTTGCCTTCAGCGCCATGGCAATAAAAACGATTCCGACCACGCCCAGGGTAGAGAGTGCTGGGAATTTGGGGCCGATATTTTGTTTAAACGCTTTTTGCCCGTATCGTTTAACCAAGGCTTTTCGGGTGAGTACCCCTGCAATCATGGGGACAAAAACAATGATAATTATTTGCTGCATCACCTTTAAAAAATCTATTTGAATGGTGGTGCCCATGAGAAATTTTACATAAAACGGTGTGGCAATGGAACCCAGGGTAAGCCCGATAATCGTCATTTTTACCGCAGCTTCAAGGTTTCCCTTGGCAAAACCTGTCCAGGAGATGGTCATACCGCTTGTGGGGACAAGACCGGTTAATAAGAGTCCCAGTGCCATATAGGGGCTGTTTTTAAAAAAGATCAGCCCGAGAAAATAGGCCAGAAAGGGAACCATTCCAAAGTTAATGACCTGGGTTAAAATTTGTGCTTTGGTGTCACCGCCTTCCCATACTTTTTGAAAATTGAGATTGACCATCATGGGGTAGACCATGAGAAAGGTAAACGGGATGATAAACCCTTTTAAAAATTGGGCATTAAAAATGATACCAAACACAAAGCCTGAAGCCATTATGATCGGAATGGCCAGGGTGAGGTTTTGGGTTATTTTACCAAGAAATTTCCACATACGATACTTCCTTATTGATTTACATATATTAATTTACAGAAGGTG
>VMSR01000041.1 GCA_013792075.1 Desulfobacula sp. | reverse complement strand
TTATTAAATGGATTGTTGACGTATACCTGTTATAGGCATTGAATGTTGAATATTTACGAACGGTTTCCTTTATCCTGGTCATTGCCTCCCTGGTTCAGTTTGTGGAAATGTTCCTGAAAAAAAGCATCCCCGGCCTCTATGCAGGCCTGGGTATTTTTCTTCCCCTGATCACCACCAATTGCGCGGTCATGGGTGTTTGTCTGATCAATATCAAAGAAGACTACACCTTTCTTGAAACAGCCGTGTCCTCCTTTGCCTATGCAGTGGGGTTCGGACTTGCGCTTATTCTATTTGCAGGGGTAAGGGAAAGAATCAATCTTGCCCGGGTGCCCAAATGTCTGCAGGATACATCCATAGGCCTTGTGACCGCAGGAATAATTGCGCTTACTTTCATGTCATTTAAGGGAATGGTTTAAAACCCATTGGAATATTGTCTCCCCAAGAGGGGTCATAAAGAAAATAGTTCTAACCAAATCAAGGTGATAATATGATTCCAGCTTTATTGTTCATGCTCGGTATCGGTGCGGTTTGCGGTATTGTACTGAGCCTTTCATCCAAGGTCTTTTATGTGTACGAAGACCCCAGAATTTCACAAGTAGAAAACAACCTGGCCGGTGCCAATTGCGGCGGCTGCGGATATGCCGGGTGCTCTGCAGCAGCAGATGCCATTGTCAGCGGAAAAGAATCACCTAGTCTTTGTGTCATCAACAGCAAGGACGGGGTGGAAGCTGTTTCCAAAATTATGGGCGTTGAAGCCGGGTCTGCCGAAAGCCCCATGTCCTATAATATGTGTGAAGGCGGCTTTCGGGCAGTGGACAAGTACCATTATATGGGTGTTTCCTCCTGCAAGGCCATGTCTGTTGTTTTTGGCGGGAAAAGGCTTTGCACGGTCGGTTGTATCGGCCTTGGCGACTGTGTAAAAGCCTGTAATTTTGATGCGGTTTACATGGGTATCGACGGCCATCCGGTTGTGGATGAGGACAAATGCGTCGGCTGCGGTGCCTGCCAGAAAGCCTGCCCCAAGGATATTATCGAGGTCAAAACCCTTTCTGAAAAGCTCATGAAGTTTAACCAGCAGCATGATCCGTTGGCCCCCTGTGCCCAGATCTGCCCTGCAGAAATCAATATCCCCCGGTATATCAACCAGCTCAAACAAGGTAAATACAAAGAAGCCGTCCAGACCATCCGGATGCGAAATCCCCTGCCCCTTGCCTGCGGAAGGGTCTGCCCCCATCCGTGTGAGTCTCAATGCCGCAGGGGGATTGAAGACGAACCTGTCTCCATCAACCAGCTCAAACGCTTTGTGTCCGACTATGAAATGAATTCAGGCAGCAGGCTTCCCATCACCTGTGCCCCGGATAAGGGCAAAAAGATAGCCGTTATCGGTGGCGGGCCTTCCGGGCTTTCCTGCGCCTTCTTTTTAAGACGCATCGGATACAAGGTGGATATTTTTGAAGCCATGCCAAAACTG
>VMSR01000194.1 GCA_013792075.1 Desulfobacula sp. | reverse complement strand
TGGCAGTGCCATTCTGATTTTCATGATCCTTGTGCTCATCAGATACCATGTGGGCAAAATCGTTGCCCAGATAAAGACCTTGTCAAAAAACGCCCAAACCGTTGCCCAGGGAGAGTATGGCTCCCCCGTCCGGGTGGACAGCCAGGATGAAATAGGGCAATTGGTGGAAAACTACAACCATATGGTGGCAGGATTAAAGGAAAGGGATTTTATCCGGGATTCCTTCGGCCGGTATGTGGACCCGGACTTTGCAAAAATGCTTCTAAAGCACCCGGATGCCGGTGCCCTGGGAGGGAAAAGACGGGAAGTGGTCCTGCTGATGTCCGATATAAGGGGATTCACGGCCCTTTCGGAAACCCTGAGCCCTGAGATCATCATCCGGGTTCTCAACCAGTATTTTTCCCATATGATCAAAATTATCCAGGACCACAATGGAATCATCGTGGATTTTTTCGGGGATGCCATCCTTGTGTTTTTTGAACCGCTCTCAGGGGCGACAGCCGATACAGCACTTTGTTCCATTCAATGTGCCTTTCGGATGCAGTCCGAGATGAAAGCATTCAACAAAGAGATGCAGGCAAAACAACTGCCGGAATTGGGCATGGGCATTGGCATCCATGCCGGCCAGGTAATTGTGGGGAATATCGGGTCTGATACCCGGGCAAAATACGGCGTTGTCGGCTCTGCCGTGAACATTACAAGCCGTATCCAGGCAGAAGCAGGAAAGCAGGAAATTATTATCTCAGAATCGATTTTCCAATACATTGAGGACCAACTCCATGTCAAAAAAACATTTTCAGCAAAATTAAAGGGAGTGGACGAACCCGTGACGCTTCGTGTAATTGAAAATATACTCTAAATTTTTATTGCCGTTCACCACTTCTTTGGGCACGAATAAACACTTGTCTAACCGTTTTCGACAAGTCCCCACTCTGACGCCAGGTGGTTAATTTTTAATCACTCTCTCAATATCACTGTCTAAAAATTGGACGATGTAATCCATTTCGTAAAAATTAATTACATCGACAAAACAAAAATATTTCTTATACGCATATAAAATCAATTGGCTTGGCCAAAACGAGAGGCTTAAATTTTTTATCCGTACTGATGTGGCACAGCTTGTGCAAATCCTGGTTTGTGAACGATTTTTTTTTAGGAATACCCCCGGCAATGGGTCTCAACCGCGAATTTAGCAATTGCATAGGTGAGGTAAAAACAGTATGTTTTTTCATACGATCACCATCCTTGTACAATACGCGATGGTGCACTCATTTTTTGATGGCTCCTTTTTGACTGCCGGGGTTAAGCTGTCTTCGTTTCCATTAGATTCCCTGTACCTTAAGTTCCCGGAATAACCCGGTACAGGCCTGCTGGTTTTCACATATTTCGTTTAAAGGAAATTGCAATGAAACGCTTGGTTGTTCTATTCTCTCTTTTATGTTTCGGGATAGTGTCCTTTTCACAGGACATATCATTTGCCACAGACCGGGAAGGTCTTCCCGTAATAGAGGCCAGACTGTCAAAGGCAATTGCCTTATCGGATCTGCTTGGCTATGCATATCTGTCCAACCCGGCCATCACCGCCTCCAAAGCGTCCTGGCAGATCTTTATTGAGAACTACAGAATCGGAAAAAGCTATCCAGACCCCACCCTTGTGACCACCTTTTTTCCAAACCCAATTGAGACGCGGCTGGGCCCCCAGGACTGGAATCTGACCTTGTCCCAGGCCATTCCCTTTCCCGGCACCCTGGCACAGAAAGGGCGCGTCCTTGAGGCGGATGTGAGGATCGCAAAGCTCACTGTGGACAAAACTCTGAAAGAAATTGTCCAGACAATTTCCACCTCCTTCTACGAACTTGCCTACGTTCAAAAGGCCATTCAGATTGCAAAGGTCAACCTTCAGATGAACCAACAATTGCTCGGCATCAGCCAGAATGCCTATGCCCAGGACAAGGCCCTTTTCTACGATATATCCAAGGCCCGGGCCCAGACGGCCCAGATTCAATACGACATCCTGTTGCTGGAAGAGCTGGAGCAGGCGGAAAAAACAAAACTGAACACGCTGTTGAACCGGCCCCCGGATGCGCAACTGGGGCAGACAACCCAGGTTTTTCCAAGACACCCGGTCTATTCCTTGAATGAAATCTATGATCTTGCCATGATCTTTCAGGAGGACATCTTGATTGCCGATGAAATGGTTCAAAAAGCAGAGGACGCCATTCGGCTGACCCAATATGAAAACCTGCCCTCCTTTAAACTGGGTCTGTTTTATGCCGGCATCGGCCAGCCGGATGTGGCCACGCCTCCCAAGGATGCAGGGGAGGATGCGGTTGGGGTCCAGGTGGGGCTGAACCTTCCCCTGTGGTTTGGCAAAAACAAAAGCCAGACAACCAGGGCCCTTTCCGTCCGGGCAAAGGCCAGGGCAGACAAAACCCTTACTGCCAACCGAACAAAGGCTGTGATCAGCCGCCTCTGGTTCAAGCTCCAAAATTCCAAACGCCTGATGGCGTTGTATAAAGACCAATTGCTTCCCCAGGCGCTGGCCTCGGTTCAAACGGCAGAGACCTGGTTTCGAGAAGGCCAGGGAACGTTTTCCGATTTTTTGGAAGTCCAGGCAACGGCCTATAATTTTCAATTGGCCCTTGAACGGGCAACAGCAGATTACGGCAAAACCCTGGTCCAGCTTGAACAATTGGCCGGGATTCTTCTGGACACAAAAATAGAGGCGCCCAAAGGAGAAAACAAATCATGAAAAGCGTCCTCATCAGCCTGTTGATGCTTCTGGGCACCTCTCCCTTGTCTGCAGATTATGATAGCATGAGAGAGGCGTTCAAGGCATATTCCCCGCCTCCTGGTTTTACGACCCTGTCAGCCTCCGATATCCCGGGCAAAGAACAGGACCATGGGAGCGTTGATACCGTTAACCCGGATTTTTCCCACCTTTCGGCCCTTAAAGCGACCTTCGAAGAAACCCTTTCAGATACAAGCACCCGTTTTGCCGGGACCGGGGTGGACAAAAAAATAGTCCTCCGCATGGCCGGCATTGCCTCTGACCCGGATGCTGCAAAAAAGCAGATACACCAAGCCGTCGTTCTTGACGAGATCAGAATTCTGGCAGCCCTTCGACATCCGGCCGTCCTGGCGGCCCGCAAAAAAGTATTGGCGGAACTCCAGTTGTTCGACCAGGTCATGGGCCTGGACGATACCCTAAGACAGTATTCGGCCTTCACCAAGGCCATCGACAATAAGGCCGGCCCTTTAAATTCAAAGGATTCCATCAAAATGACCTACCCTTCTCCGGGCTTGACGGCCCTGAAGGGTCGCATTGTTCAAAACCAGGTGGCCCTGGAGATGGAAAAAATGAAAATTGTCGAAAAACAGGTGGTCACGGATATTGAACGCGCCTATTGGGATCTTGTTTATATCGGAATCTCAACCCAGGTGACCCAAGAAACCCTGGCAGCCCTCAACCGCCTGAAAGATGTGGCCACCATTCTCTACAAAAGCGGGAAAACAAGTTTTCAGGATGTGATCAAAATTACCATCAAGATGGAAGAGTTAAAAGAAGACCTGATCACCCTTGTTTCCCGGAAAAAAAACATTGAAATCCGGCTTCTT
>VMSR01000132.1 GCA_013792075.1 Desulfobacula sp. | reverse complement strand
GAAATGAGATTTCCATTTATTTTGAAACCCTGGGGACAGGCCCCCGTGGCAGCGGCAGCCTGTTCGGGGCCATTGCCACCCAAGCTGCCTACAACGGGGCAGAACCCTGGCTTGAGGATCTGCTCGTCTACCTGTATGACAATTTCAACTATTTGAAAACAACTTTTGAAACCCAATTGCCTGGGGTCAAGGTCTTTGATCTTGAGGGAACCTATCTGGCCTGGGTGGATTTTAGACCCCTGGGGCTTTCTCCTGAAAAAATCATTCAGGTCATAGAGGAGAAAGCCGGTGTCGCCCTGGATCATGGAGACTGGTTTGGAAAGAATGGAGCTGGTTTTGAACGGTTCAACATTGCCTGCCCAAGGGCAATTTTACAAAAGGCGGTAAAAGCTGTGGTGACCGGCTTTAAAAAATAAAGAGTTGGTAAAGAGTTGGGGTCAGGCTTGGGTAATCGGGTTATTCATGAATAACCCAATTACCCAATCCTTTACCCCATTAATCTAGGCGCCCAGGTAGGCTTTTTTGACTTCCGGGTTGGTGAGCAGGTCTTCCGATGGTCCTTCAAGGACAAGGGACCCGTTCTCAATCACATACCCTCTCTGGGCAAATTTCAGGGCAAGCCTGGCATTCTGTTCCACCAAAAGGATGGTGGTCCCATGCTTGTTGATTTCTTTCAATGCCTTGAACATGTCCAGCATGAGCAGGGGCGCAAGGCCCATGGAAGGCTCGTCCAGAAGCATGATTTTGCGTCCCGACATATAGGCACGCCCCACGGCCAGCATTTGTTGTTCTCCGCCGGAAAGAGTTCCGGCCAGCTGGTCTTTTCTCTCTTCCAGCCGGTTGAAAAGATCAAATACCCATTTTTTATCCTTTACAATCTGGTCCCTATCTTTTCTTGCAAAACAGGCAAGGGTAAGGTTTTCAGTGACGGTCAGGTTGCCAAAGATTCGCCGGCCTTCGGGTACATGGGAGATCCCCAGGCGCGATACCACACGGTCTGCACTGTATTTAAGAATATTTTTTCCTTCAAATTCCAGAACTGATTCCGGATCCGCCGGAACCATGCGCGAAATGGCCCGTAATGTGGTGCTTTTGCCAGCGCCATTGGCGCCGATGATGGTTAAAATTTCACCGGCCTTAACGGAAAAACTGATGCCGTGAAGCGCTTTTATATTTCCATAGGAGACCTTTAGATTCTCGACTCGTAATTGCATCAGCTCAAATCCTCCTTGCCCAGATAGGCTTCAATGACATCCGGATTGTTCTGAATTTGTTCCGGCGGACCCTGGGCTATGATTTCTCCAAAGACCAGGGTCTGGATATATTGGCAGAGGTCCATGACAAATTTCATCCTATGTTCGATCAAAAAAATGGCCACCTTGAAGTCTTTGTGTACCTGACGGATGATTTTTATCATCTGACCCAGTTCATCCGGAGTCATGCCGGCAGTGGGTTCATCCAGAAAGAGCACCTTGGGGTTGGTGGCCATGGCCCTTGCCATTTCAACCCTCCGCTGGGCACCATAGGACAGGTTGGTCACCATCTGGTTTGCATGGTGTTTGATGTCGAACAATTCCAGAAGACGATAGGAATTTTCCTCTACCTGTGATTCTTGTCTGCGACAGGCCGGTGTATTGAAAAAAGATCCAAACAATCCATAGGTGAGCTGGGAATAATGGGCCATTTTGATATGATCCAGCACATTCATGTGCCGCCAGAGGGCCAGATTCTGAAAAGTTCTTCCAAGGCCCTTGGCAGCGATTTCATTGGTTTCAAGTCCTTTTATATTTTCGTTTTCCAGGGTTATGGCCCCCTGGGTGGGGGTGTAGACACCTGTAATCAAATTAAAAATAGTGGTTTTTCCGGCACCATTGGGTCCAATAAGTCCTATGATCTGTTGGGGTTCAATGTTCAGATTGTAATCATGAACAGCCCGTAACCCGCCAAAATAATGGGTTATATTTTTTACACTGAGCAATGCTGTCATGGTTACACTCCTAATTGATTTTTAATGGGTTCTCTTTTGTTTTTG
>VMSR01000141.1 GCA_013792075.1 Desulfobacula sp. | reverse complement strand
TTTTCCGCCACAAGTGCAGTCCACTTAGAGCCTGTCACCTGGCCTATCCAGCGACAGAAAGGCACACCGACCGGAACGGGTATAAGGTTTTGTATTAAAAATCTATATGCGATTGCCCTGTCCAACAGCCAACCCGGATTGAGCGGGGCGATTCCAATCCCATTCTATTGTTTTGAAGTTTTAGAACTTTTTTGGGGTATGTCAGACAACCCCTGTAAACTCGATACCCAGTTTCTGTTGAAGCTTTTCCGTCATTTTAAAAATCTCCCTGAGCATCTGCTGGTCCAGGTAAGACAGGTTGCCCGGATTGATAAAATTATCCGGTTTCTTCTTTTCATCCATTATGGTGGTGATCTGCCTGCGGAACCGCAATCCCATCAGGTAATTATAGGATTGAACAATGTCGTTGTATTCTTTATTGGTCAGGGCATGTTTGGTGTACAGCCTGAAAAGCCGGGTCAGGGTGTTGGTTTGGGCGATTTGGTTTTTCAATGCCAGGACCCGTGTGAAATCAATGAGGGGAAGGATGGCATACTTGATATCAAAGGCATCCTTGTTTTCACCCTGGGATTGGACCTGAAATTTTCCGAACAGGCCTATGGGAGGTCTGAAATAGAGGGCATTTTCCGTCAGATTTCTTAGAAATCCGGACCAGCCCTGAATGGACTCCAGAAGAAATTTTTTGAGCTCCGTGGCAAGGGAAAGTGTCCCCCAGGTGCCCCGGAAATCAAAGAAAATGCTGGAATATAGCAGGTCTTCGGGTTTTCCCGTTCGTATCCATTTTTTAAAATACTGCTTCCACACGGAAAGGGGCTGGCACCATTTTGGGTTCTGGGCCATATTGTCCCCGTCGCAAAACCGATAACCGGCCTTGTCCAGGCGGGAACAGACAAGTTGGGACAGATGGTCAAAATATGCTTTTGCTGCCATCGCCTCTTCTGGGTCTTCAAGGTCTTCAAAGACCAAGGCATTGTCCTGGTCTGAAATCAGGGTTTGTTCTTCACGGCCTTCGGACCCCATGGTTAAAAAAACAAACTTGCAGGGGGCAGGGCCTGCTTCGGACAGGCAAAACGCCATGATTTTTTCAATGATGGCATCTGAAAAGGTAGTGATCAGCCGGGTGATGTATTCCGTACTTGCCCCGTTTCGGATGGGGTCCAGCAGCATTTTTTCAAGTTTTGAATGGATGTTTTCAAGATCGGACATTTCCCGGGCGGATTTAATGGATTTAATTAAAAGAAAAGTGGCTCTGGTCTGGGCAGCGATTAAATCTTTTTCCGTTAAAATTCCAGATATGTCATTTGATTTTCCATATACGGCCAAGTGCCGTTTGTCTTCTTTGATCATGGCCAAAAAGGCTTCAAAAACCTGGCAGTCTGAAGAAATTGAAACCAGGGGAGATGACATGATCTGGGATACTGGTGTTGACAGGGAAAGATTTTTGGCCAATACTTTTTTTTTCAGATCCGCATCCGTGACAATCCCCTCTATTTGCCGGGTATCGGATTTCACCAGAATTGCACTGGCATTGTTTTTACTCATTTTCAAGGCAGCCTCATGGATGGAGATTTTCCCCGGGCATGTGACAATATTGGGCCTGAAAATAGCAGAAATGGGTTGGTTGAAAAAAGGCAGGTTCAGGGAATTGTCCAGAACCTGTCTGGCAATAACATTGGCAAAAGTTCTGTTCAGCATGCACCTGCCGAATTCATTGGTGAAAGATGCTTGGAATTTTTTATTTTTTTTACACAGGTCCAAAAAAAAGCGGGCGTCAACGGTTAAAAATACAGTCTCTTCCAAGGGGGATAGGGTGTGTATGGCCATTTGGTCGTTAAATAAAATCGAGAGGCCGCCAAAGGTATCCCCGGGCATCAAGCTCCCTTGCAGAAGCCTGGCGTTGTCCTGTTCAAAATAATAGGCAACAGATCCCTTTGAAATTACAAATAATTTTTCAACCCGGGATATTTCCTGGACAAAGAGAATACTGTTTTCGGCAAATTTTTCATAGACAAAGGCATTGTAAAGGTCTTGCTCTTCTGATTTGGACAGGGCCGAAAAGGCAAATCCGGCTGTTTTCTTTTCTAAATCGAGGGCCACAGGGTTCAGGTCCTTATCTTTTGCGGTGTAAACAGGTCGGCCGTTATTTCAGGGAAGAAGATTTCTTCAAGGTCGAAGAGTTTTGCAACAAGAAATCCCGGGAAGATTTCTTTCCGGGTGTTGAAATAATCGGCTTCCCTGTTGTATTGATGGGTATCGGCAAATACAGCGAATTCAAATTCCATAAATTTTTTTTCCAGGGCAATGAAGTCTGCTGACTTTTTAAGCGTTTCATGATCTTTGATCCCTTTGATCAGGGTGGCTATTTTCCGACTGACCTGAACCTGGGATTGCTCAAAATCCAGAATCAATTCTTTTTCCAGGGGGCCTTTTGAATGGATCCGGGTTAATATGCTTTCGGCCATTTTGGCTGTTTCAGTGACCTGATCAAAATTGACCTTGTCCAGATTAACCGGGTCGATAAATTCCAAAGCCCCGGTTTTTCGTGCCATGGAGACGAGTTCAGGGAGAAGTTCCAGTCGTTTTTCACAGTCGAGGGCCAGCTGTTCTTTGGCAGCTTCAGTCCGGTTTTGTGCCCGATACTGACTGCTGTAACTGCCAAAAATAACACAAAAAATGATAATACCGAAAAATACAGCGCAGAATGCAGCAACTGAAAGCCATGGTCTTTTCATGATGAAATTCTCCTGCTTAAAAAGATTATTTTTCTAAAACCTACCATTTACCAATCCTGTTGAGCAATAGTTTAATTAATCCGTTCATTGGGTTCAATATTTTAATCTGGCATAATAGGTTTTTTGGGATGCGCTGATAGCATCCTTCAGCGTCAGGATACCATTGCTGTTTAAAATGGGAATCAATCGTTTGAATATCTCAGCCGTGGTGATAGCATCCCCCAGTGCGGTATGTCTTCCGATGATGTTAACCCCCAGGCGCTTGGCAATACTTTCGATGTCATGCTGTTCATGGACAGGATGGAGAACGGCAGACAGCAAAAGGGTGTCCAGGGTGGGGTTTTTAAAGCAGATACCCGATGATTTTTCCTTTAATTTAAGCATCTTCATGTCAAAGGCGATGTTATGCCCCAAAAGAACCGTGTCCGAGGCAAATTGTTTAAAGGTCGGCAGCACACGTTCAATGGGGTCTTTTTCCTTGACCATCTCATAATTAATCCCGTGAATCCTGTAGGATTCAAGGGGAATATCCCGTTTGGGATCAACCAGTTCCTCAAAAACATCCTGGTACATGATCCGGTTGTTCACGATTCTGACCGCACCGATGGAAACGATTTCATCCCCCTGGTCGGGATTCAATCCTGTGGTTTCCGTATCAAATACCGTGTATGTGATTTCTCTGAGGCTGGTACCCAGAAGATTTTTTGATTGATCGGCCACATTGAACAAATCAAAATCATAAAATTCAGGCCTGCTGCCTGCCATTACCGGAGACCTGTGCTTAACAGGGCTTAAAGCGTCTTCTCCGGCCCTTGCAAAAAGGTTCACGCAAGAGCAGGTGCGCTTGTCCTTTGAGAGAAAATCAATCCGGGCATTATTGAATTTAAGAACATATCCGAATCCGGGAAGGGCGTTTATCTTCTGGTGCATGAGATTTTCAAGATCCGAGAGCATACAGGGCGCGTTATCCCAGGAAACCTCAAAACAGACCGTATCGGCTGAATGTGAAATAATCAGGTTGAACTCCGTAAGACAAGAGATCCGGGACAGGTTTTCAAATAAGAAGACCAGGGCCCGGGTCAGGGAGTAGGCGTCTGCCAGAATTCTTGTATTCCACTGTTCATTAAATATATTGATTCTTATGTCGCATTCATGGCCGGTTTTTTTCTGGAGGGCCAGGAGAAAGTCCTTTAAGTTCAGTGTTGTCAGGGGAAGCCTGGAAAGGGACATATCCCGGATAATACCGGCGGCCTGATGAAAGTTTTGTACCAGGTTTTCACAATTTATGGGGATTTTTCTGATTTCATTTTCAAGGGTTGTCTGGAATTGGGACAATTGAATGTCAATGGTTTGATATTTTTTAATGTCCGGGGAAATATCCTGAACTGCCAGGATAAAGCCGGTCATTGTATTGTTTTGGTCCAGGATGGGAATGGCCTCCACACTGATAAGGTCTCCGGTATAAATAGGGGTGATAAAAAAGGATCCCACATTTTTTTTGGCAGTGTTCAATTGCTCTTGGATTTCGTCAATGGCATGGGCAACCATGTTTTTATCAAGAAGGTGGAAAATGGATCTGCCAAGGCCGATATAATGTTCTGTTCTGAGGGGAGAGGTCTTGCTGGAAAATATTTTTTTGGCCAGGGAATTGAAAAGCAGAATCCGTCCGCTTTTGTTGCAGATGATTACCCCATTGGGAAGCTCGGCCATGACGGCAGCCAGAAGATTTCTTTCTTTTTCCGTCTCTTTTCTGGCAGCCAGAATCTGTTCGGTGATGGTTTTATTCAGGTTTTCAAACATGTCGGCAAAATCATTGATGATCCGGGACAGATGGGTAATATCTTTGCTGCCTTTAATCTGAATGCGGTGGGAAGGGTTGGAGGCATATATCACACCGGCTTCTGCCGACATCTTTTTCAAGGGTCGGATATAGGTGTTGTAGGTAACGTCAAACACAACCCAGAGAGCGCCGAAGACAACAAAAAAAAGCCCTAAAAAAGGGAAAAGATGTTCCCGGCCCAGGGCAATGAGCATGGCTTCCTGATCCGGGCCCAGGCTGAGCCAGATAAAGGTCAGAATACCTGCGGCCATCAAAAGGGTGATGACGGCACTGGCCAACACAAATTTCCAGAATCTATTGGTTTGGGTCATGGACAAAACTTAAAGAAGAATTCTGACCCGGGAAAACAGGGCCAGAATTCTTCTATATTAAAGGTTAACTGGGTTTAAGGACGATTATCCCCACCATCCCCAGCCAAAACTGGCAACAAAAAGAATACAAAAGGCAATTGTTGCGATCAAATATTTATCTTCTAAGGCCATGGTATGTCCTCCCATAAGTTGTGTGAAAAAAAGGTTTATGCATCTGCTTCCTTGGTGACATCCATAAGCTCAACATCGGCACGTCTGATCTGCTCTTCGGAAGTGGTGGACATTTCTGCTTTAAAGCACAGGGCCCACATCATGATGATACCCACGATCCACCATACAATCTGCCATGCCCAGAGGGCGGGGAATCCGCAGAAGGTAAAGGCCGTGTTGCCCAGCATGATACCAGGTCCAAGGGCAAAGAAATACCAGATGGGAACAACAATTTTCATCCGGGAACGCCATACTTTGCCCTTCTCGGAAGGTCCATCGATGCTGTTGAGCCATGTTCTGACTTCTTTTTGCCGGGCAATGGTTTCCTCGGAATCTTTAAATCCCAGACCCCGGCAGCCGTAGGCCACTACAAATCCTGCAAAAATGCCCCAGAAGGCCGTGTGCATGGACAGGGGGTATTTCCAGACAAAATAGGTGAGCATATTGACGATAATACCGGCGAAAAGGCCCAGGGCAGCTCCGGTGCTGGGAAATTTAAATCCCCAGTGAACACCGCAGAGCAACAGGTACATGATGGTGCCGAAGGTGGTGGCAAACCCGCCGATCATAACAATGGCATCCGATGAGGTCAGGCTGACCACGGCAGCTGCAACGGTTAATATGGTGGCAAAAATCCGGTTGGTCCAGATCTGTTCTGAATGTTTCCCACCCTGGCGTCGCACATAGCGCCACCATACATCGCGCTGGATGATGGTGCCGCCGGTTCCGATATAGGGAGCAGCGGTAGAGTGGATGGCGGCAATGGCGCCAAGGAAAACCAGACCCAAAACAGGGCCGGGCAGGAAGTGGGACATCAGTTTGGGCACCACATCTCCGTTGTTGGCGATTTCCAGCACGCCGGACAATTCGAGTATTTTAGCTCCCATTCCCTGGAAGGCGGAAAAGAAGAACAGGCAAAGACCCACGATAAAGGTGGACATGAACACCTGCTGCCAGGCCAGGGGTTTTGGAGATTTAATACCAAAGTTCCACAGAATAAAGGCAGGGGAGGACTGAATCCCCATGAGGGCAAACATATAGGTTAGCACCATCATGGCGGTCCATCCGCCGCCGATGCCAAAGTGGATAACCCCCGGTACCTTACGGAAGCCAACATCCAGTCCTTTTACAGACTCTGACATGCCGCTCCATCCGCCGATGGTCTCCGAGGTGACCACATAAAATCCCAATAGGACAATACCGGTGCACAGGAGTATGAATTGGAGAACACCGACCCAGGTGGAAGCTTTCAGGCCGCCGGTGACCACATAGAACCAAACAATAAAGGCCATGAAAATAAGACCGATGGTCGGCGGTACGCCCGCCACCCAATAAAACAATTTGGATGCGGCTATCAGCTGGATGCCTGAATAGAAAATAGAGTATAACAGGGCTGCCAGAACTGTCAGCCAGCGGACGAATTCATTGTTATAATAGTAGGCAAACATATCGCCAGGGGTGATAAACCCGTATCGTTTGCCCATGAGCCAGTTTCTCTTGGCAAAAAAAGCGCCTGTGATGGGAATGGTCAACACATAGAAGGAGGCAAACGCATATACCAGACCCACCTTCCAGATCAATCCCGGATGTCCGACAAAGGTCCAGCCGGAAAACGAGGCGGCCGTTGCGGCCATCAAAAATGCAATAAAGGGGATGGAGCGGCCTGCAATCCCATAGCCTGATGCGGTTTTTTCAGAGAAAAAGCCTTTTAACCCCCACCAGAAACAATAAATTATGTATACTGACAACATTCCCCAAACCCACATTACTTTTGAATCCATAAAGTTTTCCTCCTAAATCATCTTTTATTGAGTTGATCGGATTTTTCTGTAATTTTCATCTTGCCAGGGATATCAGGGCATATCTCACCACCTCCTCTTAAATTGATATGAATTCATATGAACATGCTCATGCTTTTTTCCCATACCCGATCTTACTCAAGGATTCTGTTATTTCATCCAGAATGGCATAATCATCTATTGTTGCCGGTACTTTATAGTCTTTTTGATCCGCAATGGACCGCATGGTGCCCCTTAAAATCTTTCCGGATCTTGTTTTGGGAAGCCGCTTGACCACGGTGGCGGTTTTAAAGGCAGCAACAGGTCCTATTAAATCTCGAACCCGCTGGATGACCTCCTTGACCACCTCGGCTTCATCCCTGTCGACCCCTGCGTTGAGAACCAACATCCCCAGGGGAACCTGGCCCTTGAGTTCATCTTCCACTCCCATGACCGCACATTCGGCCACATCCGGGTGACCTGAGATGGCCTCTTCCATGGCACCGGTGGACAGCCTGTGGCCGGCCACATTGATAATGTCATCGGTGCGGGCCATCACATAAATATACCCGTCGTCATCAATATACCCGGCATCGGATGTTTCATAATATCCCGGGAAAGTTGACAGATAGGCCGATTTATACCGTTTGTCGTTCTGCCACAGGGTGGGCAGGGTACCCGGCGGCAATGGCAGCTTTGCCACAATGGCGCCGATATCTCCCTTTGCCACCGGTTTGCCGTCTGCATCCAGAACCGCCATGTCCCATCCGGGAGCAGCTTTGGTGGGGGAACCCGGTTTGACCTCAAACTGGTGAAGTCCCATGCAGTTGGCGGCGATGGCCCAGCCTGTTTCCGTCTGCCACCAATGGTCGATCACCGGTATCTTAAGGCTGTCTTTTGCCCAGGACAGGGTATCGGGGTCGGTTCTTTCCCCGGCCAGGAACAGATACTTGAATCCGGAAAGGTCAAAATTGCCCATGAGTTTGGCCTTGGGATCTTCCCGTTTGATGGCCCTGAAGGCCGTGGGAGCCGTAAACATGGTTTTGACCTTGTGTTGGGCAATGATTCTCCAGAACGCGGAGGCATCGGGTGTGCCAACGGGTTTTCCTTCAAAGATAATGGTGGTGCATCCCTTTAAAAGCGGTGCATAGACAATATAGGAATGGCCGACCACCCACCCGATGTCCGAAGCTGCCCAATAGACGTCTCCCTGATTTACCCCATAGATGGCGCTCATGGTCCATTTTAATGCCACCATGTGGCCGCCATTGTCCCGGACAATTCCCTTTGGCTCGCCGGTTGTGCCGGAAGTATAGAGAATATACAAAGGATCGGTTGCCGCAACCGGTACACAATCGTGGGGAGTTGCCTGGTACATGACATCGGTCCAGGCAAAATCCCGACCGTCGATCATGGTGGCCGTTGCCTGGGGCCGCTGGAAGATGATGCAGGATTCCGGTTTTTCCCTGGAAATGTCAATGGCTTCGTCCAACAGCGGTTTGTATTCAATCACCCGTTTCACCTCTATGCCGCAGGAAGCCGATACAATGACCTTGGGTTTGGCATCATTGATCCTGGTGGCCAGTTCGTTGGGGGCAAATCCGCCGAAAACAACAGAATGGACTGCACCGATTCTGGCGCATGCCAGCATGGCAAATGCGGCTTCCGGAATCATGGGCATGTAGATCAGCACGCGGTCGCCTTTGACCACGCCTTTGGCAGCAAGGGCTCCTGCAAACAGGGAAACCTGTTTTTTCAGGTCGCTATAGGTGTACTTCTTAATGGTATCGGTAACCGGGCTGTCATAGATAATGGCAGTCTGATCCCCAAGGCCCCTTTCCACATGGAGATCCACGGCATTGTAACAGGTATTGGTCTGGGCCCCTGTAAACCAGCGGTAAAAGGGTAAATTGGAATCATCCAGTACCTTGTCCCAGCGTTTATACCAGAAACAATCTTCTGCAATGGGTCCCCAGAACCCTTCCGGGTCCTGGATGGATTTTTCATAGGCTTCAACATACAGATTGGACATGAATTTCCTCCTAAACTTAGCGCAGTATGTATTATTTGTCTTGCACCATGATTCTGATTTCTTCCACAATTTCCGGGTTGGCCAGGGTCATGACATTGCCCACATCTCCTCTGTTGGAAATGGCACCCAGTACACGCCTCATTATCTTGCCCGAGCGGGTTTTGGGCATATCCGGTACCAGCCAGACTTTTCTGGGTTTGGCAATTTTACCGATCTGATCACAGATGGCATCGGAAATTTTCCGGGCCAATGCTTCCGTGGGGACAACCCCTGTTTTAAGGGCAATATACAGATCCGGTACCTTGCCCTTGATTTCATCGGACACAGGCACAACCGCGGCTTCAGCCACTTCTTCCACAACAAGGGCGGCCGACTCAATCTCTTTGGTGCCAAGGCGGTGGCCGGAGACATTTATGACATCATCAATTCGACCGAGGATTCTGAAATAGCCATCTTCGGCCATGGTGGCGGCATCGCCTGCCAGATATGGCCAGTCTCTCCAGTCCTTGCTTTTGGGATCTCTGCAGATATCGGCAAAATAGGTTTTCACAAATCGTTCGCGATCCCCCCATATGGTCTGGAACATGCCGGGCCAGGGATTCTGGATGCAGATATTGCCGGCAATACCGACGTCTTTAATCTCTATACCATCGGCATCCAGGATAAAGGGATGGATGCCCGGAACCCCGGGGCCTGCACTGCCCGGTTTCATGGGTTTGATGCCCGGTACCGTGCTGCAGAGAAATCCGCCGGTCTCGGTCTGCCACCAGGTATCCACAATAATGGCTTCTCCCTTGCCCACAGCTGATTCATACCATTTCCAAACAGCTGGTTCGATGGGCTCTCCAACTGTGGTCATGTGTTTGAAGTGATAATTGTACTTGGCGGGTTCTTCAGGTCCCAGTTTTCTTAAGGCCCGGATGGCGGTGGGGGCTGTGTGGAAAATATTGACATCCAGTTCCTGGGCAATTCTCCAGGAGCGACCGGCATCGGGATAGGTGGGGACTCCCTCGTAAATGACCGATGAGGCACACAGGGCAAGCGGCCCGTATACGATGAAGGAATGGCCGGTGATCCAGCCGATATCCGCCATACACCAGTATACATCTTCGGGGTGAATATCCTGGATATATTTGGACATGGCCGTCACATATGCAAGATATCCGCCGGTGCCGTGCTGACAGCCCTTGGGTTTTCCCGTGGTACCGCTGGTGTACATTAAAAACAGCGGATCTTCGGACAGCATTTGTTCGGGGGCTATGCGGGCGCCATAATGATTTTTTAGTTCTTCGTTGACAAAGATATCCCGTCCGCCCTTCATGGGGGTGTCGGATGAATATTTGCCCGGATACCGCTGCCAGACAAGAACCTTGTCCACAACCTGGCCCTGTTCGGCCGATATTCTCACAGCTTCATCGGCATGGACTTTGTGGTTGAGAAGTTTTCCGGCCCGATAATAGGCATCCATGGTGATCAGCACCCGTGAATTGGAATCCACGATCCTGTCTGCGCAGGCAGAGGCGGAAAATCCGCCGAAGACAACCGAATGGATGACACCAAGGCGTGCACAGGCCAGCATGGTAATGGGAAGTTCGGCTGACATGGGCATATGAATGGTGACCCGGTCTCCCCGTTTGAGACCGGCAGTCTTTCTTAGGAGGGAGGCAAACTCATTGACCCGGACATAGAGTTCCTGGTAAGTGATATGGTCGACTCTCTCTTGTTCAAGTTCCGGAACAAAGTGGATGGCGGTTTTGTTTTTGTTGTTTTTAAGATGGCGGTCAATGCAATTGTAGCTGGCATTGAGCTTGCCTCCCTTAAACCATTTGTAGCAGGGGGCGTCACTTGAATCCAAGACCTCATCCCAGGACTTGTACCAGGTGAGCAGATCTGCATATTCTGTAAAATAATCCGGGAAATTGTCCAAACTGAACCGATCAAAAATATCCGGATCCGTCAGATTGGCCTGGCCAATAAATTTTGATGAAGGATAATAGTAGTCTTCCTCTTTCCAGTGTACAGCGATCTGGGCTTCTGTGGTCTCGACAACTTCTTGTTTACTCATCGGTCATCTCCTTTGGATTTATTGTGTTAACCAGTTTAAATTATTAAGTATTTTCTAGATAATAATAAAAGCGGCACCACCTCCCTTTCCCTTTAAAAAAAGATTTTTATAAATTTGGTAAAAATTTTATAT
>VMSR01000022.1 GCA_013792075.1 Desulfobacula sp. | reverse complement strand
TCTGATTGGACCGGGACGGATGAACCCGATTGGTCAACAGAATAACGATTAATCCTGATTTTGGATCCAACCAAAAAGAGGTGCCGGTAAATCCCAGATGCCCCACGGACGACGGTGAAAAAAAATGGCCGGCGGATGAATTAATTTTGGAGGGGGTATCAAATCCGGCCACCATATCCCGGCCTTGTTCTTTTTGGACAAAACAAGCCATGATATCCGGGTCTAACAGCCTGGTGGGTTTGCAGCATAAGGCATTGAGGATCTCACAGCAGAGGGTGTGAATGGAAGATGCATCCCCGAAAAGACCGGCATGTCCTTCTATTCCGCCGGCAGCCCATGCATTCTCGTCCTCCACTTCGCCAGTCAGGGTTTTCCTGCGCCAGGGGCAGGCCTGGGTCGACACCAGCCGGTCCTTTCCCATTGGCGCCTTGTCCAGATCAATAAAAAAAAGATCCCGGATATCCAGGGGGGCATATAGGTGATCTATAACAAATCTGTCCAGTCTTTGCCCGGAAAGGATCTCAATCACCCAGGACAAAAACATGTATCCCAGATCACTATAGACCTGCTGATACCCCGGTTCTGCCACCAGGGGTTCTGCCACAATCAGGTTGCGCAACAGGTTTCGGGGCCTGTCATTTTCCTTGACCATGGAAAAGAAAAATTCTCTGTGGGCAGGAAGCCCTGAGGTATGGCGCAGAAGCATATCAATGGAAATGTTTGCCTTGGGGGTTTGGAAAACCCCGGGGATCAAATCCCCTATCAGGGTTCCAAGGGATACCCTTCCCTTCTTTATCAAGCAGGACAAAGCAAGGGCGGTTGCCAATGGCTTGGTCAGGGATGCCAGATCAAATATGGCATCCTTTTGCATCCTTTGCTGATGTGTCAGGTCTGCCACGCCATAGGCCCCATGAAAAAGGACATCCCCTTCCCTTGCGCATAACAGGACGGCTCCGGGAAATACCAATTCTGTAACACCTTGTGTCATCATCCTGGAAATGGCTGGGTATTTCATTGAATCGCCTGCCATGTTAACGTTGCACCTGCGGTATCCAGCATAACATCCAGCCCCATTGCCAGGGATAGATTAAGGTCTCCGTGCCCGGCAGAAAGCCCCATAAAAAGCGGCATCCCGTCAAATATTTCCGACAATATCCAGGGAATATACTCCGGGTTGTCACAATTTTCGAATGATCCGGTAATAACGCCTTTTACCCCGCGGAACAGGCCTGCCATTTTCATCTGGGACAGCATCCGGTCGATCTTATAGGCCGGTTCTCCCACATCCTCAAGAAAAAGAACAGCCCCCATAAAATTCGGTTGAAACGGTGTGCCGATCAAATGGGTTAAGGTGGCCAAATTGCCACCCAGAAGTTTCCCCGCAGCCTGTCCCGGTTCCAGGCACTGCCCCTGGCTGATCAGGATATCTGCCAGACTACCTGTAATGGTCTGGTAAAAGGAAGAAATGGTCAAAGGATCGGCATTGGCAAGGGAGACCAGATTGGGTCCGTGGACCACTGCAAATTGTGCCTGCTGCACCACTGCCATTAAAAAGGCTGTGGCATCGGAAAAGCCTATGACCAGTTTGGGGTTTTCCCGAATCAGTTCCCAGTCCAGATGCTTAAGCATGCGCATGGCACCAAATCCCCCCCTGGCAGCAATGATTCCCTTTATCTTAGGATCTGCAAAAAGCGCATTTACAACCGCTGCCCGGGAAGCGTCGTCGCCGGCAAGGTATCGTTTTTCCCGAAAAATTGCCTCGGGCACATGGACCTGAAATCCCAAGGTTTTGAGACAATCAATGCCCTGATTTAATCTGTTTTCATCAAACCGGGCAGAGGGGGCAATCACCCCAATGGTGTCCCCTTTTTTCAATGGGTAAAATCTCTTGATCATTTGTGTGTATTTCCCGAATGTATTCTTCACTTCTCATACACCCATGACCAGAATCAATCAACCAATGATAACGGTTTTTGCGTTTTTTTATCCTGTCTTTAGTAAGCGGTATAATCCGTGTATCCTTCAGGCCCGGGTGAATACCAGAGGGACATATCTTCAAACGGATTTAACGGCCAATCATTTTTTAATCGTTCCGGCAGATCCGGATTGGTAATATAGGGTCTGCCAAAGGCTGCCAGATCCGCATCTTTGCTTACGATTCTCTCCAGGGCAGATTCTTTGGTATAGCCACAATTGCCCATAATGATACCCTTGTATATCTTTCGGAATTCAGACAAGGTCATGGGGTCTCCTTTTTCATGGAACCCAAAAGCAAGACCGTCCATGATGTGCAGGTACCCCAGATTCAATTTGTTTAATTCTTCTGCGACGTACAAGAAGGTCTCCCTGAAATCGATGCTCCCCATATCGTTAAAAATACCATTGGGTGATATGCGGACACCCACCTGTTCCGGAGACCAGACTTCCAGGGTGGCGTCAAGTACCTCTTTTAAAAATCGAAATTTATTTTCGAGACTTCCGCCGTATTGATCCTTCCTGAGATTTGTTTTTGAATCCAGAAACTGATTGATCAGATATCCGTTTGCAGCATGCACTTCGACTCCTGAAAAACCGGCCTCTTTTGCATTGACAGATGCTTTCCGATAATCAGCAATGGTGGCTTTGATTTCATCGACAGTCAAGGCGCGAGGTGTTTCATAGGCTTTTTTCCCAAAAGGGGTATGAATGCCGTCCCCTTCCAGCCTGACGGCTGAAGCGGAAACCGGAGCATTTCCATTGTGAAAATCACTGTGTGATGCTCTACCGCAGTGCCAAAGCTGCAAAAAGATCGGCGTTCCGGTGGGGTTTACTTTTTGTGTGACTTTCTGCCACCCCTTTACCATCTTGCTGGTGTATATTCCCGGAGAATCAATCCATCCGATGCCCTGTTCTGAAACAACGGTTGCTTCCGTGATTAATAACCCGGCGGATGCCCGCTGAAAATAATAGTCTGCCATCAGCTCATTGGGTATGCGCTCGGAACCGGCACGCCCCCGCGTCATGGGCGCCAATACAATTCTATTCTTTAACTTAAAACTTCCCAAAAAGATTGAATCAAATAAACTTTTCATATTGAGTTCCTTCTTTATTAAAGGTTTAATTTTTTTTAAAACCACAGCTTTAAGTATTACCATTGTATCGGTGAATGCAATGCCGCAAACTGATTCTTGATGATTTTGGAAATCTGTCCCTGGTCGAAACTTTGGTACATCAATTTGCTTTACTCAGGATAGCGCACTGTTTATACCCGTTCTACTCCTTCCACAGCCGAAGCAGGAAGATATTCCTTTCGAACCGGGGAAAAAACCTCAATGGCCACTGAATCTTCCATCACCTCTGCCCGGTGTTCCATATTGCCGGGTATGCTCCAGCTGTCTCCGGGTTCAACCTCAAACCCTTTTTGGTTGATATATAGAATCATCTTTCCTGAAACCAGAAAACCGGTCTGCTCATGGGGATGGGAATGGGCCGGCAGAAGGCTGCCTTTTTTAAGATGAAACCGGGTTAAAAGGCTTTTTTCTCCATGGACCAGGGTTTTCATCTCAATTCCCTCAATGGGGGTCAAAAAACCATCCTCACTATACTTTGCAAACATTTTTAATATTCCTTTTATTCTGGGGTTACTGGAAAGGGATATTTTGACAAAATTATCCAAAATTGCAATACTGGTATGTTATTAATTTTATTATCTAAGGTATCAATGAATCCAAACACCCCCATGATCCTGGCTCCGGCCGGTAATACAAACGCATTTTTGGCGGCCATTGCCGCAGGCGCTGACGCCATTTATTGTGGATTAAAAATATTTTCAGCCCGGATGGAAGCCGATAATTTTGGCATTGAAGAACTGAGCCGGTTGGCAGCCCTGGCACAGTCCAAACAAATCAAGGTTTATATTGCATTCAACTCCATCATCAAGGAATCCGAGCAGGACAAAGTGTTTAAGATATTGACCAAACTTTGTCAATTTGTCGAGTTTGACGCCCTGATTGTTCAGGATCTTGCCATAATTCCCCTGGCAAAAAAGGCTGGATTCAAAAAAGAATTTCATGTGTCCACCCTGGGCAATTGTACCTTTCCCCTGGGGCTTGAGACTGCAAAAAAAGCGGGGTTTTCCCGGGTGGTGTTGCCCAGGGAATTCACCATCGATGAAATCAAAGAGATGGCCCAGCACACACCCGATGACATGGCCCTTGAAGTCTTCGTCCATGGGGCTTTGTGCTATTCGGTTTCAGGCCGGTGCTATTGGAGTTCCTGGTTTGGCGGAAAAAGTGCCCTGCGGGGCCGGTGTGTCCAGCCCTGTCGACGTATATATGAGCAAAAAGATCAGAAAAAACGCCATTTTTCCTGTATGGACTTTTCAGCCGATGTGCTGGTCAAGGTGTTAAAAGAAATCCCACAGGTCACCACCTGGAAAATTGAAGGCAGAAAAAAAAGCCCCCATTACGTATATTATACGGTCAAAGCCTATCGAACCCTCAGGGATGATCCCACAAGAAAAAAAGAGGCGCTGGCCTATCTGGACTATGCCATGGGAAGACAGTTTTCCCATTATAACCTTTTGTCCCAGCGGGTTCAAAACCCCCTGGACCATACATCGGAAACAGGCTCCGGTCTTTTCCTGGGACGGGTAAAAAATCCGCCTGAACCCTATTTTATTACCCAGGAAGAATTGTTCAGCGGTGACCTGCTGAGAATCGGGTATGAGGAAAATGAGTTCCATGACATCCAGAAGGTTACCCGGGCAATCCCGAAAAAAGGAAAATTTTATTTATCCAAACGGTCCAAGTATAAGGTAAAAACAGGGACCCCTGTTTTTATCATTGACCGGCGGGGGCCGGAATTGGCCTCCTTGATAAAAGGGCTTGAATCAGAACTTGAAACCATTGAGAAAATACAGGTAGGTCCAATCTTGGATACCCATTCTCCGGAAAAAAGGATGTCAAATCCGGGTTCTTCCAAAAAAAGGCCGGTTGAACTGACGGTGTACAGGGGAAAACAGATGCCCGGGGCACATCATGGGGATAGCGGCATGTGGATTTCCGCCAATGCTTACGGCAACAAGCCTTCGGGCAGAACCTGGTTATGGCTGGATCCCCTTATTTTTCCCGGGGAGGAAAATATCTGTCGCAGCTATGTGGACCAGGCCATTAAAAAAGGGGCAACAAACTTTGTCTTAAATGCGTTCTGGCAGCTGGGTCTGTTTAAAGACCCCCAAAAACTAAATCTCTGGGCCGGGCCCTTTTGCAATATCACCAACTCCATGACGATTAATCTGATGAAACGTCATGGATTTTCCGGAGCCATTGTCAGCCCGGAACTGGATAAAGACACCTTTCTTTGTCTGCCCCGAACATCGGATCTGCCACTGGGGGTCGTTACCTATGCCAATTGGCCCCTTGCCGTATCCCGCATTATCTCCCCGGATCTTACGCCGGGCCTCATGTTTCAAAGCCCCAAGGGAGAAGGCGCCTGGATCAGCAAATCAAACAATATTTATTATACCTTTCCCAACTGGCCCCTGGATCTGTCTGCCCAAATGGAAGAGCTGCAAGGGGCAGGATATTCCATGTTTGTATCCCTGAGGGAAAACGTCCCCAAAGGGGTTAAAATGAAACCAAGGCCGGGCACATGGAATTGGAATTTAAAGCTGCTATAAATTAACACCAAGGCGTTTGTTTAATTTGTGTCCCTTCTGTATCCTATTGAAGGGATATGGTGCAATTGGGACCGACAATTAACAGGTTGTTGGTCACAGTGGACTGGATTATCTCCATTTTACTGCCCAGAAGAAGCTCCTTGATGATGCCGTGGCCATAGGCACCCAGAACAATCAGAGAATCATGGGGCACCTCATAGAGCATGGTGTCAAAGGCCTCATTCTCATAAAAATGCCATTTCGTGACATATTTGTCCACCAGGGATTCCATGTTTCTTTTCTGTACCACCTCTCTGTAATAGTCTTCCCCATTTTTTTCAATCAGGGTATACAGATTCAGGGGCAGACCCGATGCCATGGCAATTTTCAACCCAAGGGTCAGGGACTTCACAGCATTCTCAGACCCACCGAAAAAAACAGAGATACCCGTCCAGGACTTAAATACAGGGCTTGAAATCAGCACCGGAAAGGTGGCGTGTTTGATGATCCGCCTGACCTTGGGGCCGATATGTCCCAGCCCGATTTTTGAAGACAGATCGCTTACGGATCGGGGGCAGCACAGGTAATCAAAATTTGTTGAAACATCCGGGAGTGTGGAGGCCGTAAAATTTTTGGGTTCATAAAACATGGGGTTTATACCCGCCTCTTCAAATAACGCTTCGGCATGGGCTTTGGCTGTTTCAGGGGAATTCAGGTACGAGTGATCCAGGTCCACCTGAACCGCATCATTGGAAAAATACATTAAAAATTTATCACTTTTCGGAATATAGACAACTGGATATGCCTTGATGGTTTTACAAAAATACAAGGACTGAAGGAATGTCTCCCTGCCAAAGGGAGTATTCCTGAAAATGTGAAGCAATTTATAGTTCATAATCTCTCCTTTATACCTAAAACATTATTAAATATTGGTCTGCATGATCAATTCCCTGCGATAGAGGTCCAGTATTCTGGTTTTTTGGATCATACCGACAAACCGGCCATTTTCAACCACCGGAATACTGTCCATATTGTTTAAATCCATCATGTCCAGGACATCCTGAAGATCATCCTCCAAAGAGGCTGTGGCCACTTCCGTATCCATGATCTGGTTAAGAAACACCATATCATACATCCCCGGTTCCAGGGCATACTTGCGAATGGTTCTGATTTGGATAATCCCTTTATAAATTTGGGTTTCATCCTCAATCACTGGAAAAAAATTGTGTTGTGACAGCTTGATAATCTCAATAAAATCCCGGAATACCATATTTTCCGATACCTTGGTATAGTTTGTCTCAATGATTTCATTGAGGCTCAGGTCGGAAAGAATCCTGGCATCGGTTCCCGGCCGCATGAACTGCCCCTTCTCAATAAGATCCTTAAGATAAAAAGAGGCCGGTTCAATATAATGGCTCATGGTGGCGGATATGGAAGACACCAGAATCAACGGAAGAATGGTCTCATATCCGCCGGTTATCTCCACAATCAGAAAGATACCGGTCAGGGGTGCCTGCATCACACCGCTGATAAGACCTGTCATTCCCAGGAGGGCATAGGCACCTTCACTGGCAATGCCGGCAGACGGCAGTAAAAAAAACAAGGTTTTATGGAATGCCACCCCGGTAAGGCTGCCGATGAGCAGACAGGGGGCAAAAATACCGCCTGACCCGCCCCAGCCCAAGGTCATGGCCGTGGCAAATATTTTGGCAAATATGGCCACAAAGGTCAGAAAGAGGCCCATGGAAAAGCTGCCTGAAATCATTGTCTGGATAAAATGATATCCTTCCCCCAGCACCAGGGGCATATGGATTCCGATAACGCCGACCAGGCACCCGCCGATAATGGCCCTACTCCATAAGGGAAGGGAGGATTTTTTGGCAAATCCACCGATTTTTCGCAAACTTTTTGTAAAAAAAACCGAGGTAAATGCCGTCAGAACGGCCAGGCAAAGGCAGGGTAAAATATCCGCCGCCATGGTATTGAAGGGCTGATGATTGAAAAGGACCTGCTCCGGAATAATGGCCTGGCTGATCTGGGCACCTGCCACGGCTGCAATGGCAATGGGAATGATATTCACAAATTTCCACTCGCCCAGAAGCACTTCTATGGAAAAGACAAGGCCTGCGATGGGGGCATTGAAAATGGCCGAAATGGCCCCGGCAGTTCCGCAACCCACCAGGGTAATCCGCTGGCGATCATTTAATACAAGAAATTTGGCAATATTAGACCCAATGGCAGACCCGCTCATGACCACCGGGGCCTCAGGCCCTGCCGATCCCCCGCTTGAAATGGTCAGGAAACTGGATATCAATCTGGAATAACTGGATCGAAGACGAAGCAGACCGCCGTATCGGGATACCGCATAGATGACTTCCGGTACCCCATGTCCTGCCCCTTCCTTGGAAACCTTTTCAAGGTAGAGGGAAGATAAAAGTGCTCCTGCGGCCGGCAACACAAAGGCCCACCAATAGTGCCGGAAAGGATGAAGCCATTCAATCACAGATTCAAGTGACAGCCGCAAGGCAACGGCTGCAAGGCCGCTGCAGATACCGGCAAGGGAACCTGCAACAATTAGAAGCAGCCGGTCATCCAGCCGAAAAAGCCTGTAATAAATCGCTCTATAGATGTTTTTAATGGTCTGCATTTTTTTAGTATCAACTACCGGTCCAACCCTAAAGGGGATTCAAATTTTGGAGAACGTCAATCTTTTCAATCAATGCCCCTGGATCTGGACAAGAGTTGAGAAATTGTACAAAAGATTTATCCCGCAAACAAAAAGACAGGGCAGACAACAAGTGTAGATGGAATTTAAGATCCGGACACAAAATCAGAAACAGGACCTTCACGGGTTGCTGGTCCATGGCCTGATAATCAACCGGATTTTCAAGGAAACAGACTGCCACCAGGGGCTCATTCAAATACCCCAAAGGAACTCTGGGATGGGGGATGGCAATGCCATTGCCAATGCCAGTGGAAAGGGCCTGCTCCCGTTCCATCAAGCGATCAAGAAGATCTGGTTTAAAATCCTTTGGAATCTTTGAAATCCTTTCCAGAGATGCATTTAAAACACTTTTTACATCCTCTCCCAAAAGATCATAATAAACCCCGCCGTTTTGCACTGCATGTGATAAAGGAATACCCGCTTCGTTCTTTTTTTCAGGAACCTTTTTGTCGGAAATATTCAAAGAAATATTATGCTTGCTTGCCCATTTTTGCAACTCACTTGCCCGAAACCTATAATTGCTGCCGGTTTTAGAAACCGGCAGTTTTCCCTGTCGCACCCATCGTTCAATGGTATCCGGAACAACACCCAGGTGTTTTGATAAATCAAAAATTGAAAGCTCCATTTACTCTTCCTTTAAAAATAACCGACAAAGGACAACTTATACTATTTGTCCTTTGTCGAGACACACATTCGGCACAATTTGGATCAATCCTTCCGGAGAAGCCCGGAAAAAATCAGGTCAGGTTTTGTTCCAGATGGTCTTCATTTTTTTTAAATATATGCAGTATCATCAGTTATAAACTGCTTAATTCATAAACTTTTTTCGGCCCAGTTATAGAACAAACCGGTTCGAATAACAACCTTAAATTTTTTTTTTGCATACACGAACAGGCAACATCCCATCGCTACGATACCGCTAATATGCTTGCCACTTACAGCCTCTTATGTTATGGATTTTTCATGTTTTGGTTGGATATAAAATAATTTAGCGTCAACTTTTTTTATAAGGATATGATCCATGGAGCAGTTAAAGCAACTTACTGAACGAATTATAAGACGGGTTAATGTAAATCTGGAGGAATTTGATTTTGATACGGAAAGCTTTGTTACAAACACCCTAAATTATGACAAGATGCTGGAGTTTTATGCCTTTTACGGTATTACCTCCCAGCATCCCATTTACTTTCATTTTAAAAATTCAAATATTGCCGGCAGTTATTTTTTAGGCAAATGCCATGTGGGAAGATCTGCCATATATAAGAGCGATATCAGGGGGGGTGAATTAAAAAGAAAGGGGGACAATCTACGCTATAAAAAGAACGTACCCCTTGTTGAAGATGAAATGATCACCATCCGGGACAGTCTTCTTTATAAAACCCTTGTGCATAGCAATTCCCATAACCTTGAGAGTCCTGAGGAATTCAGCATTCGCAATACAATTTCAGCCCATTACGCCAATATCCACGGCTCCACCCTTGAAGGCTGTTTCCTGGGTGCCTTTGCGACCTTGGATCTCATGAACCTGCATTCTTGCATAGTGGGTGAATTCTCATATGTCCAGGCAGGAGAACTTTTCCATAGAAAGATTGATCCGGGAACCGTGTGGGTTCGAAACCCGCATTTTGAATTTAAATACAAATTCAAAAAAGAAATCCTGGACAATTTTGTGGGCGTAAATTCATCCCATCAGCCCCGGGGGATCATCTACGATTTTGTAAAAAAACGAGAGCAGGATTATGAAAAATTATTTGATGTGGTGAATCTTGAACCCATAGAAGCACCAGCGACATCTGCTGTCAACCGGTATGCCGTGGTAAAGGGTAAAATCAACATTGGTGAAAATGTCTTGGTCTCCCAAAGCGCTTTTTTAGACAATGCGTTTATGGGAGACGGGTCCAATGCCCAGGAAAATTCCTATATCATTAATTCAAACCTGGCAGGCAGAAATGTGACAGCCCATGGCGGGAAAATTATCAATTCGGATATTGGGCTTGACACCTTTGTGGGATTCAATTCATTTTTAAATGGGAAACCCGAGGCGAGGATTGGAATCGGCGAAGGATGTATTGTCATGCCCCACACCATCATAAATCCGGCTGTTCCCATCAAAATACCCGGTGAACACCTGGTATGGGGGTATATCGAATCCGAAGCAGACCTTAAGGAGCATACCATTTCATTTGATGACCTCTCTGAAGTACGGGACAACCTGATACTCGGAAAAATGAAGTTTACGGGCATGGGGTCTGTTTTTATTGACGGCTTTAAGAAAAGAATACATCAGATTTTGCTCTTAAATGGCGCCCTGTTTAACAAGGGTGAAAACCGGGGACATGCCCAGGATGACCAGAACATTTCCTTTAATACCATTCAGCCTTATAGAACAGGAATGCTGCAGGGGTTGTACCCCTCCATCAGGATTAAACCATAATTAATAACCGGATAAGCGCAAACAAAAAGGCCATTATCACAGAAAGGTGATAATGGCCTTTTTTTCTTATTTAAAAAATGTCAGCAATGCATGAAGGTTGGTCAGGGGATGGGGAGGACAAC
>VMSR01000208.1 GCA_013792075.1 Desulfobacula sp. | reverse complement strand
CCGCCAACCTCACCATTAGTAACATCCTGGTTTAAGCTACAAACTGGCATGATAGCTTTAAAAGTTTTGTATTCTCTCTGCACTTCTTCATATTCTTCCATTTCATCATGGGTGATAATTGAAAAGCTTTGATCATTTCTAACGACTTCAACTATAGGCCTTTGACGAGTAATCACATTTTCCCCGATAACAAAAGACAAGTCACAGCTACTAATCTCAGGGAAAGCAGAACTCCAAGGAACTTCAGCAAAAAAAGTTTGTGAAAAATCTAGCTTATCAGGGAGCCAGCCCTCACCCATATCTTGCTTGTTTATAAAATCTAAAATTTCATCTTTTTCATTTATTGGCACAAGAAAGCTACGAATAAATAAGAAAGTTTCTCTTTTTAAGTCTTTATTTTCTTGGCTAACGTATCCATCCAACGCTATCCACGGTCCTTCTTCTGTTCCTATCTCCTGTAGCAGTAAATATGGCTCAATACCAGGAAGATCACCGTCTTTTATCCAGGCTGCCGTAGTTGTCTTATCATCTCCCAAGAAATTTGTCTCTATAAGCGTTTGTGAGGGTAAAGGTTCCGAAAAACTGGGATCTATATTTTGTGAGTAAGATCTCCACCAATCATATTCATCCATAACTTCCTTATCCTTGAGGAGGCCGTACATTTCATAATAGGCTATCCAAGAATATTTCTTTCCATAGCGATCAGTTTTCAGTTTCTCGTTTGATCTGCGTTCGTACCCTTGCCAACTTTGTATAGCTTCCTCCACCGTTCCAAACTTTTCGTATGACCACCCAAGCTGCTCTACCCTCCACTGTAACTGTGCACGGACCTTTTGATATTCTTTATGACCATAATTGTAATTGCCGCGTCCAGGAACCAATCTTCCAATAGTATAATTCTCAAAATCCATCAGGAATGGTGATTGTTTTCTAAGGTTAATTCTTTTGTTCATAGCCTTATCTTTCCATTTTTGGGGCAACAAGTTATTGAGCTTGCTATGAAGTTTTTTGCCTAAAATATACTTGAAAGCTTTACCAATGCGGCTTGTTATATCAACCTCTTCCTCTAAGTACCTCTCTCCCCAATCCCTCGTATTATCCTCAGAAAACGGGGGAAGAGTTTTCTGAATATCGTTATCAGAAAAGAAATTGGGGTTATGATATTGAGCTAATTCTATGATCCTTGCTGCAAAATCACGTATAAATACGTGCGTTGTATAATGCTTGGCACCGTCTTTAAACATCGATTCAAAGACATTTCCTGCAAACTTTAACAAGATACCGCTAGTAAATAAGGGATTATTAGGAAGCTGGGCACTCATAGACATCCCAACACCATAACTCGCAGCTAACATACGCTCTGGCACATAAAGATCGTTAATTTCAAAGGACTTGATTGTTTCATTAAATAGGAATTCTGGATCGCCACGCCCATACCAATACAACGCTTTTGTTGCCGCGTTACGAAGTTGATGGTCTGTACTTGTGAGTAACCACTTAATAGTCTTTGCTCTTAAACGATCTGAGTCAGAGCGATAGGTCATGTCCTCTTTCCATTTGGCTTCAAGCGAAGATAGTTCTGGGATAAGCCGCTTTTTATCTCTTCCTTGTTCATTTCGCACACATTCTGTCCAGCTGAGATCTCTCTTGTCTACCGACATTTTCCACATAACACAATCTAGGAAATCAGCATTAAGGGGGTGTTTTGGAGCACCTTTAGTAAGCCAGAGCCTTGAAAAGATTTTGCGTACTTTTTCGGATTTGTCGTTTATCAGGGAAGCCAACTCGCTTACAGTTTCATCGTCTATGTGTTCCGCGTTCAATTCTGACGCATGAAGTAAGGCTCTCTGCTTATAAGGCTCCGGCACATTCTTCCATAGTTGTTCGCCGTACATCCTGCTGGGAACAAGTGCGACTAATGACTTAAATATATCGTATGCAAGGGAATGACTGCTTTCTCCACCAAATGCAGACTTCACAGACGATGTATTGAACCATTCAAAGCTTCTGTCCTGTGAGTATTTTTTAAGCAATGTATCAGCAATAATGTGTCCGCCTAAAGCATCATATACTGGCGTGATAACGTATTTTCCCGGGTCTTGTGCAGGGTTTCTGAATATAATTCCTTCTTGGGCAAATAAGTTGATAAGGCTCTCATTCCAGTTGCGTGCGCTATCATTTATCAAATCTCTGTAAGTTCCGTCATCAATTTCTCTGCCTTTACTCTCCCACAGAGAAATTCCGAATTGATAAATGGCGTTTTTAAGCTCTTGAGAAGAATAAGTAAAGTTCTTCATAGTTGCGATACGATTGCAGGTGTTTTGGAGATGTTCATCAAACAAATGAGCAAGAGATGCTGGAAAATAGTTTATCTCAACAACTTCTTCGCGCTTAGGGTTTGTGACATCACAAAAAATCCTTAAATTCAGCGGATGGTTTAAAAAGCCGGTTGGTATTTCTACACCGCGTTCACAAGCAATTTTATAGTACTCAAAATATTTTCCAATAGCATCATATACATCTTCACCAAAGCCTTCACATTCAAACTTCCAAATATCATCAGGTAAAGACTGTACTGCAAAAGTTTCTCTGGTCTCCGTCTCATGACGTGACCAGTAAGGCCTTTTATGCTCTCCCGTTCGTAGAGTACATACAACCAGTACATTAGGGTAATTTTTAACTGTAGCTTGGATATAAGAAAGGACATCCTTCCACTCTTTTGGGTTTTCTGCTTCATTTAATCCATCAATAACTAAGGGTAATATACACCCCGCTCTTTTTGCCGCTGCATCAAGAGACGCAAGCATCTTCTCCATACTATCCAATGGAGTTCCATTGATTAAGAATTGGCGTGCTAAATCGTGTTGATTCTGCCCTTGATGAAAATTGCGTCCATGTAATAAAATACCCGCAGGTCTGTTTTCTTGCGAATAACTTAGCTCTGCCGCCATATGCGTTTTCCCTCCACCCGCATCAGCAAGAACCGCTACCATACCAACATCTAAGTATTCTTCCACCTCATCAAATAAACTCTGAGCAATGCGCATATCATCAAGTGCATTAGTTACCTCTAACGCGAGAGGTATATTTCTTTTACGAAGCTGCCTTGGAAAAGAAATTATAGCTGGGTCAATTAACGATTTCCTGTTTGAAAGCCATTGCTGAATTATATCGATATCGCCTTCAGATAAAATTTCATGAAATTGAAGGAGCATCTCAGAGAAAGCGGAACAAGCCTTAACAAATGGAGTTTGAAGCGAGGTAAGCTTCGAATCTGAACTTTTCCATGCCTCAATAGTGGAAGCTGCTCTAGACAATCCTTGCCCTAGCACAACCATATCCTGCCAATAATCAGGCTCTCCCAGCATACGCCTTATTGTTCTCTCAACATCTGTTTCTTGGTGAACAGGGTTGATCCATCTATCTTTTATTGGAGCTATAGATTCATTGTGTCTGACATTTAAATCCTCTGGCGTAATAACAAGCTCTCCAAAATAGGTACCTCTTAACATGAGAGCTGGACCAGCCAGATTGTTTTCTATTTCTTCATCGGCCCATAAGTGAAGAGAATAAGGATACTTAGAATTCAACCCTTCAAACCATGTTTGGTCTGACTTGCTCAGCGTGTACGGTGTCCATAGAACCCAATCAGTCAAGTGTGGGAGGTGTTTTACAGTTTTGTCCAAAGAGTCTGTAATTTGGTTCTTGCTCGATGCTGTCAAGCTTCCAGCCTTTGTTAGGTCAAATTTCTTGCACTGCCACCCATACCAGCGAGAAGCATCTCCTAAAGCCGGACAGTCCTGGTTTAAATTAAGATGGAACTCTACACCGGGTTGATTTTTCAAGGCCATAAATTGGCCATATTGCGACCAATGTGCACGAGCTATACCACGACATAAATTTTCAAAATTAATACGTGGATCACCCGGAAGTTTCTCAAAACAAGACCAATCTAAAGACACAATTATTTTCCTCTTCCGTATTCTTCGTCTGGATGGTCGTGAGCACTATACACTTGTACTTTAGCTCCTTGATGAATAAGGAGCTTCAAGAATACTGATATATCGCTTTCTTCTGTTTTAAGTACCACTTTATTCCCATCAACCTCTAAAGAGTTTTCATAACGAAACTGCTCTAACTCTTCTGGCCCAAAGATATAAAGATCCTTCTCTCGCAAGATCTCCATCACTTCATCCGAAAATCTTTGAGGGCGGTTTTCAATACCGCAATCAACCTTGTCGTAAATTTGCTCTGTGACCGCTTCTATTAACTCTTTAGCTTTTTCAGCCTCTTCAATACTTTTAAATTGCCCAATCATAACTAAGTTCATTGAATGCTCAGATCCATATCCATTCCAAACTTTCATTATTGCCTCCTTAATTCGAGTCTCTCAATATTTGTAGAGCATCCATGATTTCTACATCATTTATTAAAACCCCATCTTGAACAAAAGAATTTGTTTTAAGAACACCTCTTGCATCGATATGTGCATATGCACTTATTCCATTTTCCATCTCAAATGGCTCACAAACAGGTATTCCGTCAGTGTGGGTTTCACTAATTGATAACCTTACTTTGCCCCGGTAATCACGTATCCATTTCTGCATGGCACGCTCTGTGGATTCATCTATACTTATTCCCCGACCAACTGATACTTCAGGAAGAAGTAAAAGTTCTGAAGCACCTATATTTTCAACGAGCTTAACTACCTCATTTAAATCGTCTAATGTTGCTGAATTTACCAGATAATTTACCCCGAAAGGAACTATGTCCTTTAAGAGTTTTATTTTTAAAATGAGTTCGTTAAAAGATCGCCTACGATAATTTTCATATGTGGTGCCTATTCCATCCATGCTTACACGAATGAAATGTACTTTACCTGATAACTTTTTTAGGAAAGAATCGGTTAACCTGTGACCATGTGTTGTCATCGTTACTACAAGGGTTGTTTCGTTCACAGCATATTCGCAAAGCTCGATTAATCTCGGATATAAAGTAGGTTCTCCACCTCCAAAACCCACTCCTATACAACCGTTTATATCGAGAATATGAAGCCAGTTCGTAAGTAGATTAAAATCTAAAATTGCCTTTTGTTTTGGGGCATAACAATGCGAACAAGACAGATCACATGTATTAGTTAAAGCTATTGAGACTTGCCGAGGAGCTTTTGACCAGCGCTGTACCGGGATCACAACTTCATCAATAAGAATATTGCTACCTGTCCCTCTATTAAATAGGTGCAAACCATCAGGGCCAAAGCGAGATTTATAATTGCTAAAACTGTTGGTATATCTATTATTTGAATAATCTTCTACCATGCCTCACCGTATTCAAAATAAACCAAACACAACTTTGGATCGAACGCAAACATCTGCGGTTTACCCGTCAGCATGTTTTTGTTGGGATCTCCGCATTTATCATTCTTATATTGTTTATATTTTTCAACGATTGTTGTATTTTTTCAACAATTCCTCTATGCTATACAACCATATTTAATTTTCAAATGAGATTTCTTGAAAATCTTACCATTATTTCAGGTTTAATATGGCACAATCATCACCATATGATTTTGATGTTTATCAGCCTCGCAATCCCAAAGCAAGCGCTTATTACAAGTGCGTTGAAAACCATTTTGAAGAGTTGGAGCAAGTATGGGATGACATGTATAAATCCCGGTACGGCTATTGGCGCACTTACGTCATGACTGTGATTTACAAATATCTGGATTGTGGTGACCTTCATTTCGGATTTGCCAGGGTCAAATGCGAAGATTGTGGTCATGAGTATTTATTGGCGTTCTCTTGTAAACGTCGGCATTTTTGTCCCTCATGTCATCAGAAAAGGGTTGTTGAGTATGGAGAATGGCTGCTGACTAATGTTTTAAAGGATGTCCCTTATAAACAGTGGGTTTTCAGCATTCCAAAACGGTTGCGGATTTATTTTCTTTATGATCGCAAATTGCTGGCAAAACTCTCTATATGTGCATGGAATGTTATCACGGCTTACCTTAAATCCACTGTGCCATATGATGATGCTGTTCCCGGTGCCAGTATTGCTGTGCAGACCTATGGTGACTTTCTCAACTTCAATCCTCATCTCCACGCCATAGTTTCAGATGGATCTTTCCTGAAAGATGGCAGCTTTCAGGCTGCATCAGTATTTATGCTTGAAGACCTGGGAGAGGCATTTCAGTATGAGGTGCTAAAAATGCTCAAGAAAGAGGGAAAGATAAATGATGCCATTGTTGAGAACATGCTTTCATGGCATCATTCAGGTTTTAACGTCTATATTGGTGACAGAATTGAACCTGATGATAAAGCCGGGCTTGGCAATCTGGCAAGATATATCATTCGTGCCTGTTTTTCCCAGGAAAGAATGGTTTATATCCCGGCAAAAAAGTCTGATGATGGTGTTTCCAAAGTTATTTATACATCCAAGGATAGAAAAACCCGAAAAGTGTTTACTGCTTTGGACTGGCTTGCCAGGTTGGTAACACATATTCCCAGCAGATATGAGCATACTGTGAGATATTATGGCTATTTCTCTAATAAGTCCCGGGGGATGAGAAAGAAAGCAGACATGGATGATGTTATCCCGACAATCATACCAAATGAGTTGTCTTCCAGCGAAGCAAGACAAAATTGGGCACGGTTGGTCCAAAAAATTTATGAAGTCGATCCTTTGGTTTGTCCAAAGTGCCAGGGCCAAATGAAAATCATCTCTATCATTGATGATTTTGAAATAATTGATAAGATTTTAAAACATTTGAATCTCTGGGATATCCGCAACCATGATCCGCCTGAAGTTGAATCTGTTCATATTCCTGAATTAACATATGTTGAAGATTCTGGTTATGATAATTCAGGCTCCCAGATTCCAGCATTTGACACCTTTTGGAGCTGATATTTTTAAAATTGATTTGAGGGATTACAGGTGTCCTATACTCAAATTCAGCCATATTTTGACTTTCCCAGCCTATTTTAACATTAATTATTCTTTACAACCAACGTCTATTTTTCTTTTCAAATAGCTCTTCACCCCGCCCCAGGAAGAACACAACATGTTGTGTTCTTCCTGGGGCGGGGGTATATTTTTCAGAGTTATAGCAATTTTTTAGCTGTTTCTTGACAAAAGGCAAAAAAGCATTTACTTATCCTTGAGAACCTGCCCGGCAGGTTTCTTGGATTTAAAAGGAAGGACAGTCAATGGGGAAACGGCCGGGTGGGCGTGTTTGAAATTGATGGATTCTACCGCAAATATATTGGAATGGATCGACTTCCGGAAACCCTTTCTGAATGGAGGCCCCTTCCGGAGCAGCACCTGGCAGCCTGCACCAACGGGAAAGTCTTTCATGATCCGCTGGGAGAATTCAGTCAATGGAGAAATAAACTGCTGGCTTTTTATCCTGAAGATATCCGGCTTAAAAAAATAGCTTCACGATGCATGACGGTTGCGCAATCCGGGCAATACAATTTTCCGCGCCTGGTAAAAAGATCAGAATGGGTGGCGGCTCAACAGGCATTGTCATCTTTCATGGCCCACTCCATCTCCCTGGTTTTTTTACTGAACAAACAATATGTTCCTTTTTATAAATGGTCCCATCGCGCCTTGAAAACCATCCCCATGACAGGTGATATGCTCCATGGAAAAATGGAAAAACTTGTCCGGGAGAATGATTATGCCATAAAAATTGACATCATGGAACAGATCTGTGCCTTCATCATTGACCAACTGAACCAGGCCGGATTAAGCAACTCTTCCAGCAGTTTTCTGCTGGATCACGGGCCCCGGGTAAAAGAAAGGATCAAGGACAGGCCATTAAAAGCAATCGATGTCTGGCTGGAATAGGGATAGCACCATGAAAAAAAATCAATTGATTACGGCAATACTGGACATTGAACTGGACATGTTTACATCTGTGCAGGCAAAAGAGACGGCAGGATGTCAAACCCATCCGGATCAATTCAGATTACACCGGAAGGCCCAGTTTCTCTCCTGGTCAAAAGATACACTGGCAAGCTATTTTAAAGATTTGAAACAGGCGCAGCTCAATGACCAAAACCTGATGACCTTTAAATATGCCCGAATGGAAAATCTTATTCCGTCCCGGTGTAAAAGTTCCCTGGTCAAAAAAATTGTTTCCATCCAATTGAACTGGCAGCGGGAAATGTTCAATACTTTTCCCGCGTTGATGAAAAACGCCCGCCCTTTGGAACAGTTTCAGGATTCGGTTTCACAAACCTCTTTTGAAACCTATTTAAGCGGGGAACTGGAATCCTATTCTCAAAACACGCTTCAATTACTTTACCGTGATATCCAGGGCAAACTGAGCCGGGAAATAAACATGGCCCGGGAAATTTATGAAAATTTAGTCCGCGCCTGCGGATACCCCTCATTAGCGGAGGCGGAAAAACGGCTGAGAAAGGAAAAACAATAATGGAGAAAAATATTGTAAATTTAGTTGCAGTCGGAGACGTCGGCCCGAAACGGGAGAATGCTGATGAGGTTTTTGATCTTACGCGATCCATTTTAAGGAAGGCCGATATCACATTTGGGCAGCTGGAAAGCAATTTATCCACACGGGGCACGCCCCAGGTTTCAATGGGATTGGGTTCCATTGCCCACCCCCGCATGGCAAAAGTATTTGCCAATGCGGGATTCGATGTTATGTCCTTTGCCTCCAACCATTCACTGGATTGGAGTGAAGAGGCGCTGTTTGATACTCTGGACGTGATGAAAGAAAACAATATACAGGTGATCGGCGCGGGCCGCAACTTGGATGAGGCCAGGAAACCCGCCATTATCCAGCGGGAAAATACAACAATCGGTTTTCTAGCCTATTGTTCCGTTGTTCCCAAGGGTTTTGACGCCGGAAAAAATAAATCAGGCGTTGCCCCGGTCAGGGCTTTTACATCCTATGAGCAGGCGGATTGGCAGCCAGGAACGCCCCCCAGAATCCACACAAAGGTTTTCCCGGAAGACTTGAACAATATGGTGGAAGATATCAAGGCGTTAAAGTCACAAGTGGATGTTCTGGTTCTCTCCATGCACTGGGGGGTCCATTTTGTACCGTCAATGATTGCACAATACCAATTTGAAGCAGGACACGCTGCCATTGACGCTGGTGCGGACATTATTATCGGAACCCATGCCCATATCTTAAAAGGAATTGAAGTGTATAAAGGCAAAGCCATCTTTTTCAGTTTATGCAATTTCAATATGGACCTGCCGATTACCGGTCCGGTCGCCGATGCAATGGCGAAAAGTCAGGGCCGCCCAGCCATGACCTCTGTAACGCTGGATGGACAAAACAGATGTCAGATCGGTCATTACAGCTGGGAAGTTGATCCGGAATATCCCAGTTATGCCTTTCCTGTTGATTCGCAAAAGAGTATTCTGGTTCGGTGCAAAATCGTTGATGGAAGCATCCGGCGCATCTCTTTTCAGCCCCTGTGGATGACGAAAGCCGGACAACCGGAACCGCTGTCAGCATCTGATCCGCGGAATGAAGACGTACTTGGATATATAAAGTATTTATGTCAGGATCAGGGGTTAGACACAACCTTTGTACGAGATGGGGATGAAATTGTCGTCCAAACCGGATGAATTGGGCCCGGCACAGTTTCAATGGGTCGCCGTGCCGGGCAGAACTGAACTATTCTGATCTGGAATCTTTGCTACATCAATACGTCTACCAGGAATAAACAAAGACCTGGAAACAAAATAAGCAGAAATAAATGTAAAAAATCCGCCAGGAGAAATGGAAGGATTCCCCTGAATACCGTGGTCATGTCAATCCCCATTTCCCTGGCAATCCCTGCGATGACAAAGGTGTTCATCCCTATGGGCGGTGTGATCATGGCGATTTCCGCCATCCTGACAAAAATGATACCAAACCATATGGGGTTAAATCCCAGTTCCATCACCATGGGGAAAAAAATGGGTATGGTCAAAACCGTCATTGCCGCCACATCCAGAAAACAACCCAGAAAAAAATAAAGCACCAATACCAGCCCGAGAATTGCATAGGGAGGCAAAGGCAAGCTGCCTATATGGTCTGCAAGCACGTAGGGAATCGTAGACGCAGCCACCAGGTAATTGAAAATCAAAGCGCCGATCAATATCCCGTAGATCATGCCGGTGGTTTTTAACGTCCCCATTATGGCAAGTTTGAATTTATCCCAGGTTAACCTGCCCCTTATCAGACACATGACCATGGCCCCGAAAGCGCCGACTGCCCCGGCCTCGGTGGGTGTAAACCACCCGATGATAAGGCCGGCAAGGACAAAAACAATGAGAACGACCATTTCTCCGCAACTGAAAAGAGCTTTCATTTTTTCTGAAAAAGATGCTTTCTCTGCCCGGGGACCCCATTGGGGTTTCCACCAGCAAATAATGGCGATGACCACGATATAGAAAAGGGCTTCAAGTATCCCGGGAATAATTCCTGCTGCAAACAATTTTCCAATGGACGTTTCAGTAAGGATACCATAGATGATGAGTGCGCCGCTGGGCGGGATCAAAACACCCATGGTTCCTCCGGCAGCCACGGCACCGGTTGCCAGGGCCGGATTGTATTTAAGCCGCTGCATCTCCGGTATGGAAACCAGTCCCATGGTGGTTGCCGTGGCAATACTGGAGGCGGAAACCGCTGCAAATATTCCGGAACCTGCCACGGCTGCCATGGCAACGCCACCTTTTTTATGCCCCAGTAACTTGGATGCAAGATTAAACAGGTCACGACCCATTCCACTGACAAAAACCACCTGGGCCATGAGTAAAAACAGGGGTAACACCGCAAGGGAGTAGTCTGTGATGGTCTGGAAGGGAACAACAGCCAGTTTAGTGAAAGCCGCCACATCAGAGATGAGAAACCACAGCCCGACAAAACCCACCAATGCCATTCCGGCTCCAATGGGGACGCCAAAAGCCAATAAAGAGAAAAGAACGACAAAAGCGATGATGCCGATAAGTACAGGACTCATTTTTCGCAATACCTCCTGCAGGCCTGGAAAAAATCAAGAAGACAGGTCAGGCAAAAAAGGGATAAAAAGAATATCCATGCCATACGAAAGGGCAGGTAGGGAAGTTCCAATATTTCCGTGGCCTCGCTTAAACCGTTCTCAGCCGCTAACTGCACACTGGCCCAGACAATCAACGACCAAATGGCAAAACTGAGCAGGGCTGCCGTCATTTCGGCGACAGCGGCAAGCCTCGGGGGGAATTGGGAGATGATAAGTTCGACCACAACATGGTATTTTTCCTTTGCAGCGTAAAACAATGCAAAAGATACCGGAACCACCATTAACATTTCAAACAATTCATAACTCCCTGGAATGACGGTATGGGTAATTCTACCGACAATATTGCTCAACAAAAGCAGCATGGCTGCTATCAGAAAGACTCCGCCTATAAATCCTCCCGCTCTGGAAATGCGGTGGAGAAAGCCGGTCAGGACATTCATTTTTCCCCCTCTAACGTTGGCTATTTCAAAAATTCAACAATTTGAATTCTTCTGTTCTCTTTTACTTGCCGCTCTGCTCTTTTATCTGGCGTCTTATTTCATTGTAGACATCAGTACCCGGCAGGCCTTTTTCATCAAGCTTTGCCATTTGAGAAAGTACGGTGTCGTTAACAACGGTGTAGACTTTATCCAGTTCTGCCGAAGAAAGGGAGATAAACGCCACATTGCTCTTTTTAGCAAGTTCGATGCCGATTTCTTCGCCGGCAAAAACCAATTCCTCTATTTTCTGGCCAAACCACTCCACATTGTCTTCAAATACCTTTTGGATATCCGCGGGCAGCTTGTTCCAGGACTTGAGGCAAAATCCCCAGTGACCGGCAGGAGCAGAGGCGATATCCAATTTTAGGGCATACTTGACCACTTCTGCAAAACGGAATGACTTCAGGGTCTCATACGGCGCAAAAACACCATCAATGGTAGTTTTCTGCAGTGCAGTGTAACTTTCACTCATGGGCATGACAATCCCCTCTCCGCCCAGCCCGATGGCCACTTTGGCAAGATCACCGCTGGCTTTGATGGTCATGCCTTTTATATCCTCTGTTGTATTGACCTGTTTTTTAGAAAGAAGCAGCTGATAGGGAGGGATAGATGCGTAGGCCATTACCTTGATGCCGGCGCTGGTAAACTCCTCCGTGAGCTGGGGATATTTTGCCATTACATCATGATACACTTTTCTGGCAAGTTTTCTATCGTTCACTCCCCAGAAAACCATGCGCATGGACTTTTCAAATTCATATCCCATGGGCGCATAAGCACCGGAGAAATCTCCGATATCTGCGACGCCTTTGGCAAGTTCCATGGCAGAACCTTTGGGTCTATAAAGCGCTCCCGCCCAAAAGCTCTTGATTTTCACCCGGCCCTGTGTTTCCTTTTCTATCTTTTCAATCCAGAGTTTTGTGGCAACGGACATGGGGTGTGTCGGCGGCCACAAGCCTGCATACGTAAGCTCAATGGTGTCTGCAGCATACACACCATTTACGCCGGTGAAAAAAGCAAGCCCCAATACGACCCAGATTCCCATAACAACCATAATTAGACGATTAAAAATTCTTTCCATTTTACTCCTCCTTAAAATTTGTTTTATGAAACCTTTTCTGCCATCTGCCAAACCCTTTCCTTAAATGCCAAGGCATCCCTCCAATCATGACACCTGCCACTGGGGGGGGTAAAACCCTTCCATAACTCTGCTGTTATTATATTTTGCCGTCACCACCCTAACTCTGTCCGGACAATCACTTCATCCTGCACCGGTTTATCCAACGAGATAAAATAGGCGCTGTAGCCGGCTACTCTCACCACAAGATCTTTATGTTTTTCAGGAATTTTTTGGGCTTGTTTCAATATGTTTGAATTTACAATATTAAATTGGACATGCTTGCCGCCCATTTGAAAATAAGTTTTAATCAAAGCGGAAAGCTTCATTCGTTCTCTTGTAAACGTCGGCATTTTTGTCCCTCATGTCATCAGAAAAGGGTTGTTGAGTATGGAGAATGGCTGCTGACTAATGTTTTAAAGGATGTCCCTTATAAACAGTGGGTTTTCAGCATT
>VMSR01000205.1 GCA_013792075.1 Desulfobacula sp. | reverse complement strand
CCCTGAGATACCATGTACCACTCCCTTTCTCCTCTTGGTAAAAAATGCTGTACTGTTGTAGCGTCCTCCTCACAGTGTCCCTCCAGGTCGGATTCGTTTCTGTTTTCGGGTGGATCGATCGGAACAGGTCTTTGCAGGCAGATTTGCAGATATTCTCCTGAAAAAATCATTCTTTTTGAAAGGGCGGAAAGCCCGCTTTATGAGATAGACCTTGAACTTAAAAAAAGTTTTCCAGGTGTTGAAGTTGTCCCGGCTTTGGGCGATATCCAGGACAGGCAGGAGTTGTATAAAATATTTGAGCAGACAAAACCGGATATTGTATTCCATGCAGCCGCATACAAGCATGTTCCCATGTTGGAAAATTTTCCCTGGAAAGCCGTGGAAAATAATATTGCAGGGACTGAGAACCTGGTTGAAATGGCAAATCGCTTTCATTGTGAAAAATTTGTCTTTGTTTCAACGGATAAAGCCGTTAATCCGACCAATGTCATGGGGACAAGCAAACGGATCGCTGAAGTATTGGTGCAGAATATGAACAACACCCAGGGGTCAAAAACAAGTTTTATTACGGTACGCTTTGGAAATGTTATTGGCAGCGTTGGCAGTGTAATCCCTTTGTTTAAAAAACAAATCAAAGACGGCGGGCCTGTAACCGTAACCCATCCTGAAATCATCAGATTTTTTATGCTGATTCCGGAGGCGTGCCAATTGGTTCTCCAGGCCGGGGCCATGGGAAAAGGCGGTGAAATATTCATACTTGAAATGGGGAAACCGGTTAAAATTGACAGCATGGCCAGGGATTTGATACGATTTTCAGGGTTTGAACCGGATGTGGATATTAAAATTGAATACACAGGGTTAAGGCCGGGGGAAAAATTGTACGAAGAATTGATGACCGATCAGGAGAATGTAATTCCCACAGATCATCAAAAGATTAGGGTGCTCAATAGCCGGGAGACCGATATGAGCGGATTGAACGGACGGCTTGAAAGATTGAAAGCAGCGGCAAAAAATCAAAGTTCTGATACTATCAGGGCTCTGCTGAAAGAAATCATTCCGGAATATGACCTTAACCCTCCCAAGGCATGAAAGCGTTACCATGAAAAGATTTTTTGATTTTTCAATTGCCTTGGGTGCTAGTGTTGCATTGCTTCCGGTTTTTATTGTGACGGCCATTTTGGTCCGGTATAAATTGGGAGCCCCTGTATTTTTTAAGCAAAAAAGGCCCGGAATTCATGGAAAACCCTTCATTATGTACAAGTTTCGGTCAATGACCGATAAAAAAGATAAAAACGGCACGCTTTTGCCGGACATCGACCGGATGACCCGGTTGGGTTCTTTTTTGCGCAAATCGAGCCTGGATGAGTTGCCGGAGCTTATAAATGTTTTAAAGGGGGACATGAGTCTTGTGGGACCCAGACCGCTTTTGATGCAATATTTGAAACGATATACCTTGGAGCAGGCAAAACGCCACAATGTAAAACCCGGTATTACAGGGTGGGCACAGGTGAATGGGCGCAATTCAATTTCCTGGGAAGATAAATTTAAAAAAGATGTCTGGTATGTTGAAAATCAAACTTTTTGGCTGGATATGAAAATTCTTTTTTTGACACTAGTCCAGGTTTATAAACGGGATGGAATTCACCAGGAAGGACACGTCACGGCTGAAGAATTCATGGGGGACTTGGGTCATGGACACTAGATTTGAAAAATGGAAGCTCCCGGAAATTATTGAAGGCAAGCCCACCCGGTACAACTGGGTGGTTCAGGGGGTTGATAAATTGAAACTGGGGTATAAAACAGATATTGGTGCTTTTTCCTATATCAATGCCCGGTGTGAGGTTGAAATTGAAGATTATGTTCAGATTGGATCCCATTGTTCCATTTATTCGGTTTCAACCATTGATGAAAAAAAGGGAAAGGTCACGTTAAAGAAAAACAGTCGTGTCGGCAGCCACAGCACCATCATGCCGGGTATTACCATCGGTGAGAATGCGGTTGTCGGCGCCCATAGCTTTGTGAACAAGGACATACCCGATAATGTTGTTGCCTTTGGGTGTCCTGTCCGGATCATAAAAAAGGTGGATGAATAAGATGGATTTTGCTCCCTGGCCCTATTTTGAAGCGGATGAAATACAGGCGGTCGTTAAGGTTCTCAAATCCGGCAAGGTAAATCAGTGGACCGGCAATGAGATTATTGACTTTGAAAAAGAGTTTGCCCGGTATATGGGCGTCAAACATGCCATTGCCCTTGCCAATGGCAGCCTGGCCCTTGATCTTGCCCTTACGGCCTTTGATATTGGAAACAAAGATGAGGTGATCGTGACCCCCCGGTCCTTTATTGCCTCGGTCAGCTGTGTGGTGCTGAGGGAGGCGGTTCCTGTTTTTGTGGATGTGGACCCGGTCAGCCAGAACATGACGCTGGAGACGATTTCCCATGCCGTCACCTCCCGGACAAAGGCTGTCATTGCCGTCAACCTGGCCGGATGGCCGTGCGAACTGGACAAGATCCAAAAATTTTGCCGCCAGAAGAACCTTGTGTTGATTGAAGATTGCGCCCAGTCCCACGGGGCTGCCTACAAAGGGCAGAAAGCCGGCAGTTTCGGGGATTGCGCTGTTTTTTCCTTTTGCCAGGATAAAATCATGACCACCGGCGGTGAAGGCGGCATGCTGGTAACAAACAACACGGAACTCTGGGAGCGGGTGTGGAGCTATAAGGACCATGGAAAAAATTTTGACCGGGTGTTTTCCCAGAACCATGCCTCGGGATTCAGATGGCTGGCCGGCAGCTTTGGAACCAATTGCCGGATGACGGAAATGCAGGCAGCAATGGGCCGGATCATGCTGAAAAAGCTGGACACATGGGTGGAAAAAAGAAGGCAGTTTGCAGGCCTGTTTAACCAGGCATTCCATGATATGCCGGGACTGCGGACAACGATACCCGATGAAAGCATTTATCATTCCTATTATAAATATTCTGTTTTTATAGATCCCGGTGCCCTGAAAAAAACATGGGACCGGGATCGGGTGCTGGAAGCCTTGAATCAAAAGAAAATTCCCTGCAACGCCGGTATCTGTCCTGAAATCTATCTGGAAGAAGCCTTTAAAACCTGCGAATACAGGCTCCAGGGACCCGGAAAAGACCAAACATTATCCCGTCTTCCCATTGCAAAGCAGTTGGGAGAGACTTCCATGGTTTTTTGGGTACATCCCACCCTGGAGATGAAATCAATTCTTTATGTGATTGACCAGGTGAAAATCATCATGGAAAAAGCAGTTCGGTGAAAATACCTCCATTGGGGCAAATGATCCATGAAGGGCTTGTGAAAGGACTGTTCAGAGAGGCTTTCTGGGTTGGATTCGGCCTTTTGTCTTCTGTATGTGCACTGCTGGTCGGGACCCGCCTGTTAACCTCACTTTTGTCCACAACCGAATACGGGAAAATGGCCCTGGCCGTCAGTTTGGCCACCCTGGCCCTTCATTTCTGCGGAAATCCCATCGGCCAGACAGCAACCCGGTTTTATGCAAATTGGGCCGGGGCCGGGAAATTAACCCACCTGGTTTGGAACCTGGTCAGGTCTTTGGGCTGGGCCATGGGGGGAATTGTTCTTGCGGTTCTTCTGGTAACAATGGCCGGAATTTATGTTGATGGATTTCCAAGCTTTTCTCTGGGTATGGCCACCGGGCTTTTTGCCATTTTACTGGTTGCCATTCGTGTTGCTTCCGGTCTGGAAGACGCGGCCCGGGAAAGACGGTTTCGGGGTATTGTCCAGGGGGTGTTTGAGTTGAGTCGGTTTTTGTTTGCCATCGGTCTTGTTTGTTTATGGGACCAAAACAATGCCCAGACAGTTCTGGGCGGGTTTGTGGCGGCCGGTTTTCTGACCGTGGCCATCCATGGATTTTTTTTATACCGGTTAATAAAACGATCCACCGGCAGTCAGGCCAACCGCACCTGCATGGCAACCCCGGCAGATGCAGCAGGCCTTCGGCAGTTTCAAATGCCCTTGATCATAAGCAACGGATGTATCTGGGTGGTAATGATGGCCGAGCGCTGGGCACTGACCCGGTGGGGCAGTCTGGCGGATGTGGGTGGGTATGCTGCGGTTCACCAACTTGCATTTGTACCCATGCTCTTTGTGAGTACCTTTCTTTTATTGTTAACAGAACCTGTTTTGTATCAAAGAATGGGTCTGGACACCGCAAAAGAATCCGCATCCCATGCCTTGCATGTGAATCGCCATATCGCCCTATTGGTTTTTTGTGTTACCCTGATTTTTTCCGGCCTTCTTTTTTTTATTCATTCATGGGTGGGCTCATTGTTTCTGGGGGCTGAATTCCGTCTGTATAGCTGGATGTTTCCCTGGCTGCTGCTGGCAGGAGGCTGTTTTGCCGCAGCACAGCAATTGTTATTAAAATTGAGCTGTGAGATGCGTACGGGAAGATTGGCCGGCCTATGGGGAATGGTTGCGGTCATTGCCGTGGTTTCCTATTTGATGGGGGCCCATTATTGGCAATTAAAAGGAATTTTAACAGCTGTTGTCGGTGTCAACGGGCTGCTGCTGGCCTTTGCCATAACCCTGCCCCAGATGGGGGGAAAAAAAGGATGACGGCAACCGGTCTTGTTTTCCGACGGCAGTCAATTGGGTGATGTATGCGGATAATGCATATTTGTAGGGCACCGGAGATGCTGGTCAAATTCATGATCCCGGTGATGAAAGAACAGATGCGACAGGGACACGATGTCTGTGTTTGTGTTTCTGTCCACAAGGATTTGTGTATGACCCAGAGTGCCGCCTTGTCTGTCTCGAAATTTGAGGAAGCCGGTGTGGATGTTTATGCCCATGGGTTGAACAGATCCATCAATCCGGTCCAGATGTGCAAGGCGATCTATCAAGTAAGGCAGTTGCTCAAAGAACATGCTGTTGATGTGGTCATATGCCACTCTGTGCTTGGCTCTGTTCTCGGACGAATCAGTGCATGGCTGGCCGGCGTCCGGCACAGGATATATTTTTGCCATGGTCTTGCCTGCGGACCCGGTGAGAACAAGCTCTCCTGGATTGTTAAATATTCCCTGGAGCGGTTTATGGCAATGTTTACAACCGGAATGCTGGTGATGAACCGATATGATTATCGGTTAAGCAAATCCCATAACTTTGTAAAAAAAGAACAGCTTTTTATGACCTCTGGCATGGGCATTGACGTATCAGAATATGACGTTTCAGATTCGGGTACAATAAAAAAAGACATCTACAAAGAACTGGGAATTTCATCGGATAAAAAACTGGTTATCTGTGTTGCCCGTCTTATCGCCAAAAAAGGGGTCAGGGATTACATTTGTGCGGCAATAGACATTTGTTTCAAAAGGGAGGATGTGTGCTTCCTCCTGGTAGGCGACGGCCCTTTGATGTCTGTGTTAACCCATTCCATAGCAAAGGCAGGTGTGGAAGATCGGGTGAAATTATTGGGGTGGCGGGATGATGTGGCCCGGGTATCCAAAGCGGCAGACATTTTTGTGCTGCCGTCCTATTATCCCGAAGGTTTGTCAATCGCTGTTTTGGAAGCCATGGCTGCGGGTAAGGCAGTGATAACCACAAACAACAGGGGGTGTGAAGATTCAGTAAAAAACAATGTGACGGGGATCGTGATTCCCATGCGCAATTTGCCCCAATTGGTCAAGAGCATTACACGCCTGCTTGATAACAGCCGGTTGCGTGAATCTCTTGGGAAAAATGCAAGAGCACATGTGCTGGATCATTACACGTTGGCGTATTGCACCCGGGTAATTGTAACTTGCCTGAACAACTGCATAAAGCCATTGTGTTGACAATCAACTGAATGGGTCCGTGACGTGTGTGGGATATTATTTTTTTGTGGTCACGATGCAGATTTCAGATACCGGTTTTATCAGGTGAATCACTCTTCTGAGCAGTCTGAACCCAGATTCGCCCAGGTGGAGCCTTACCGCCCAGACACTTGAAAACCGATCATAGCCAAATCGTTTGATGGAGCCGTTTGTCACCTTGAATCCCATTTTTTCAGCCAGGGCTCCCAGTGTTTGAACATTCCACGAATAGAGGTGGTGATTTGGCTCCTGGGGATCATACTGCTGATATTTTTTGCCTGTTTCGTGGGGAACGAATAGCAATAGTTTTCCCCCTTTACCTAGGATTCGATTGATCTGTTTAAGTGTGTCGCAAGGGTTGCTGATGTGCTCAAGAACATGGTGGCAGATAACGACATTGACCGAGTCGTCAGGGACTGCGCTGATGTCTTTTATGAATTCAATGCCTTGTTTTTTCAACTGGCTTTCCAGATGTTCCGCCAGATCATATCCCATGCGTTTTTTGCAGTGTATCTGGGCAATATTCCATCCTGTCCCAACACCATACTCCAATACAACATCTTGTTCCTTTATGAACGGAATCATTTTATCCCGGCGAAGTCTTGCTACCCAGGGATATGCTTTTGGGGGAACATAATTAACCCTATCGTGGTATTTTTTCCCCTCATCACCCCTGTATTGCTGCTTGACATCGTTATCAAAATCCATTTTACCCCCGGTGGAATTATTTACATGGGCTGCACAATATCATGTGCAGGCGGAAGGGTCCATTCCTGGTTTCCAAAAAAAATAAATTTTTTATTAAAAATCGGGGTTTCCCTGATTGACCTTGTTCAAATTTTTTATTATATCTCTGATATTCGGTCCGTTCAATTTTCTATTTTCAATAATCAATTTTTCTGAGAAATCCAGCTGAACCCATTTCATTCATTGCGATATTTGTCTGTCTTGAAAATAGATCTTTGGGATCAACACTCCAGGGATCAGGGAGATTCAAAATTTTATTTATCATAAGGAGACAATAATAATGAAAAACATTAAACGCGTCTCATCAATTATTTTCATTGGCCTATTGGTAATATTGTATCTTGTTCCGGCGATTGCGAATACGGGAAAGGTCAATATCAACACGGATGATAAAGTGCAGCTTATGACCCTCAAGTATGTGGGGGAGAAAATTGCAGAAAAGATCATTGAATATCGGACAACCCAGCCCTTTGAAGTTCCTGAAGACATCATAAACGTAAAGGGTGTGGGACAGAAGGTCTTTGATGCCAATAAAGATAGAATAATCGTTAAAACCGAGTAAGAATATTGAATTAGAGAAAATTCCCTGATTCCTGATTCAAAAAACCGTTGCTTGATATAAGTGAATTTTGTATTATTGTCTGATACCATGTTGTCGATAACGGCATGGTATTTTTATTTGAACTAAAGCAAGAGGTGACATTGGAAATCTCAAAGATATATCGGAAAAAGTCTTTCTGGATCATTACTTTGATCATGGTTCTGCTGGCTGCCGGTGTTAGTGCCGGTATTTATTTCGGAGGCAAATCACTGGTATCAACTTTTTCATACGATGAAGGGCAAAAATTACTCGCCCAAAAAATTTTAGATGGCATTGTATTGCTGGACATTGTTTCGGACAGGTTTTACCTGTGGGCAATACCGATTACCATGGGTGCCTTCCTCCTTTTCGGCTGGGTGTTGTGGCTGATTTTGGGTTTTTCAATGGCAGGGGTTTTTAATCAGGTTGATGAATCGTCCAAGACGAAAAGCGAAAGCAAATTTAAAAAGAAGGATTTTGTGGATCATAAATTGGAACAGGAACGGAAAAGACGTCTGTTTCTTCACAGTTTATCCATCCTTCAACGGGAGGGCCGCCTGCTTGATTTTTTCGATGAAGATTTGACCCTGTATGAAGATGAGCAAATCGGTGCTGCTGTCAGGAGTGTCCAGGAAGATTGTAAAAAGGCCATTAAAAAATATATTGATCCAAAGCCTATTATCGGGGCTGAGGAAGGAGAATCGGTTACCATTGAACCCGGATTTGATGTCGATGCCATAACCCTTGTGGGGAATGTTGCAGGACAGCCTCCGTTCCAGGGTATTTTAAAACATCGAGGGTGGCAAGCCGGCAAACAAGATGTCCCCAGGCTCTCCGACATCCTGGATTCCGGTATCCTGGCTCCGGCCGAGATAGAAATACCCTAAAAAAAATCAAAGAAGAAGAAACTATTCAGGAGCTGGTTTGGATTTTCAGGACAAAAAATATGTTATTGGAATTGATTTAGGAACGACCAATTCTGCTGTTTCCTATGTGGATGTTTCTGTGCTGAAAGAGACAATGGAAAAAGGTGGAGACCTAT
>VMSR01000126.1 GCA_013792075.1 Desulfobacula sp. | reverse complement strand
TTCGTCCAAAGATTTATAATTGAGTACCTGTATTCCCCTCAAATTGGCACTCAATGGATCAAAGGCACGAAAATCAAGCACCTTCTTGGTGTTTTCTCTTTTCATTGCTACAGATTTCAGCTGCCATACCCAGTCGGGATCATATTCAAGATTGACCACCAGATATTTTCCCACACAAGAGTACAGATCCTCGGGTTTGGAAAGCTTAACACCTTTTTCTATTGTATTTTTTTCCCAGAATTTCCACTGCATCCTAATCTTCTCCTTTTTAAAAGTCATTCTCCCAAAACATAAAAAAACATAAAAGCATTTAATATGCCAGCAGGATGGCGCCGCTGAACCTATTGGTTTTATGGGTATTTCGATTATAATTTCTGGAAAACATCAGGGGCGGTGACAGTGATGTTTAGAATTCAGGAAAAATCGGAAGTTTAGTGTCCTGTTTTATTATTCGCTGCGCAAGGCCTCTACCGGATCAAGGCGAGCCGCACGAAAGGCGGGAACAACCCCGGACAAAAGACCGATAAAAATCGCCAGCAACTCGGCAAGGACAACGTAAATCAGGGGGGTCTGGGTGGGCAGAGCGGGAACGACAAGCCCCAGAAGCCAGGCGCCCCCCATTCCCAAAATAAGACCTGCAAACCCGCCAATGGCCGACAGGGTGATGGCCTCCCCGATAAAGAGCAGGAGAATCTGGCCCTGGCCTGCCCCGAGGGCACGCAGCAACCCGATTTCAGCCGTTCTTTCCTGGACGGCAATGGTCATGATGGTCAGGATGCCGATCCCTCCCACAAACAGGGAAATTCCGCCCAACGCCCCCACGGCAAGGGTAAGAATATTCAATACCGATCCCAGGACCGCTATCATCTGTTCCTGGGTGGTGATGGTGAAATCCTGGGTCCCGTGGCGGCGGATCAATGTGTTTTTTATTTTTTTAACCACCTGGTCTGCGCTGATGCCCTTGGTGTAGAGGATATCGATTTCCATGAGGCTTTCCCTGTTAAACATGGCAAGGGCTCTGGCCACGGGAATATAGACGGCATCATCCAAATCAAATCCGAGCATCTGCCCCTTGGATTCCATCAGCCCGATGACCCGATAGCGTTCTCCGCCAATGCGCACCCTTTTTCCCAAAGGATTCTGGGTGCCGAACAACTCCTCTCTCACCCGGCTGCCCAGGACCGCAAAAGCACGGGCCGAGCGGGGATCGTCATCCGGAAGAAACCGGCCGCCCATAACCCGCATCTGCCATACTTCCGGCACCTTATGCCCGACCCCGAACACATAGGTGCGCCTTGTTTTCCCTTTGTATTCAACCGGGGTATTCCCCTGCACCAGGGGAACCATGCCCATGACCTCGGGTATCTGGTTCAGGGCCAGGGCATCTTCCAGGGTCAGGGGCCGGACATTGCTGATCATGGCGCCGGGGGTTCCATGGGTTGTGGTAACCCCCGGGTTAATGCCGATCAAATTGGTTCCGAACTGGGTGAATTCCGACAAAACATAGTGGTGAATTCCTTCTCCAATGGATGTCAGCAGCACCACAGAGGCAATGCCCACAGCAATCCCCAGGGCCGTGAGAAAACTTCTGAGCCGTTGGCTGAACACCCCGCTTCGTGCAAGGTTTATGGCATCGGTAAACCGCATCTGTATATTCTTTTCTCCCTGGTTTTACCTTCTGGACAATGCCGAAACAGGGTCCATGGCAGCCGCTCTCCTGGCCGGCAGGACACCAAATATCAGGCCTGTAACCTGGGCGGTCAAAACAGATGCCGCAACAGACCATGGGGGGATATGAACCGGAAAATACGGAAAGAGCCTTGCAATGATATAGGTTCCCAGAAACGCCAGGACCAGACCCAGGAGCGCACCGGTCATGGACAATATGGCAGCTTCGGCAAGAAATACCTGCAAAATCTGGGAATAGCCTGCACCCAGGGCTTTTAACAATCCGATTTCCGATTTCCGCTGGGAAACCGATATGAGCATGACATTCATGATCAGGATACCGGCAACCCCGAGGCTGACAGCCGCGATCCCGGCAATGGTAAAGGTCAGGGCGGTGAATATCCGGTCAAAGGTGGAGAGGATGGCATCCTGGGTGATGACCGTAATATCGTCTTCACCATCGTGCCGGTCCTGGATGATTCTCAATATGGCGTCCTTGGCCGTGGAAATAGCATTCCGGTTCTTGGCCTGGATCATAATGCGGAATAAGGCTTCTGTGTTGAACAGGGACTGGGCAGACGCCACCGGGATGATGACCAGATCGCTCATGTCCATTCCAAGGGATTGTCCTTTTTTGGCAAGCACACCAATGACCCGGAACCGCCAGTCCTGAATCCGGATCCACTCTCCCAGGGCAGACTGGTTGCCGAACAATTCTTTTTTGATTTTATACCCGATTACAGCGATACCCGATCCGCTGGACGGGTCACCCGGAGGAAGGAAAGCACCCTGCCCCATGGTCAATTGCCGGATATCAAACATATCGGCCGTGGTCCCCAGGATGGTGACTTCCCGGTCTTTTTGCCGCCAGGAGACCGGCGCAGAGCCAATGACAATGGGTGCTACCTTGGCAACAAACGGACTTTTTTTCAAGGACAGGGCATCTTCCAGGGTGAGATCCCGGGGGGTCTGGCCCAGGAGAGGGGGAGGGCCGCCCGTTGTTTCGGATCGACCGGGCAAAACAATGAGAATGTTGGTCCCAAGAGAGGTAAATTCCCGGTTGATATAGAGTCGCGCCCCTTCCCCCAGAGAGGTGAGCACCATGACAGATGCAACCCCCATGGCCATGGCCAGCAGGACCAACAGGGTCCGGGCCGGATATCCAAAAAGCGCCTGGATGCTGAAGTGTAAGGTATTCTCAAGTTTCATGGGGCCTGCTGCCTGTCAGACAGGATCTGACCGTCTGTCATGACAATATTCCTTTTGGCACGTTCCCCCAGGGCCGGATCATGGGTGACAACAATCAGGGAGATGCCGGATCGGTTCAGGTCTTCCAAAATTTGAATGACCTCATTGCCAGAGGTGCGGTCCAGGTTACCCGTGGGTTCGTCTGCAAGGATAAGGGACGGCCGCATGATGGTTGCCCGTGCAATGGCAACGCGCTGGCGCTGGCCGCCGGAGAGCTGGTCCGGGCGGTGCCTGGCCCTGTCGGAAAGTCCCAGGGACTCCAGGGCTTGCCTAACCCTTGGTTTTCTTTGGCCAGGATCAATGCCAGCCAGTATCAGGGGCAATTCCACGTTTTCCGCAGCCGTCAGCCGGGGGATGAGATGAAAAAATTGAAAAACAAACCCGATTTTATTCAACCGGACCTGTGCCTGCTGTTCATTGGACAGGGCGGAAATCGGATCATTCTCCAGTTGGTACAGGCCCTTTGTGGGCCTGTCCAGCAACCCGAGAATATTGAGAAGGGTGGATTTGCCGGACCCGGACGGCCCCATGACAGCGACATATTCACCGGCGCTTATTTCCAGGGAGACATCTGCCAGGGCATGGACCTGCTCTTCTCCCACGAAGAACACCCGGTCGATGTGAGACAGCCGGATCACTTGGATTCCCCTGAAACCACCCCTTTGGCACCATCTTTCACACCGGCCTGGTCCACGTTCACCACCACCTGATCCGTGTTTTCAAGGCCGGACAGAACTTGTGTAAAATCCCAGTTGGAAACACCGGGGACAATTATTTTCTCCTGGATCATACCCGGGTCTGGGCGGAAAACAAACACCCGGTTACCGTCTAAAATCGCCTCGGTGGGAATCCGCAGGGTATCCGGATGAACCTGAAGGAGAATTTCAACATCCGCGCTGTATCCTGCCAGCAGGGTTTCCATGTCAGAAGGGTGGGTAAATTCCACCTCAACATCAACGGTCCGTGCCTGTTTTTCACGATCCACGACAAATACGCCCACCCTGCGGACTTTCCCCCCATACTGCTGATCCGGGAAGGCGTCCAGGCTGATCCTTGCAACCATGCCCACCCGAATGAGGGGTGCATCCACTTCATCAATGGGAGCGGCCACATAAAAGCAGGTATTATCGACCAGGTCAATGGCAGGCGGGGTGGGGATGCCCACCGGAGAAGGGGTTACATATTCATTTAATTCGCCGTTGATCTCCGCAATAACCCCATCAAAGGGTGCCATCAGCCGGGTTCGCTCCAGGTTGGCCAGAATCACCTCCACACGGGTGCGGCTCATCAGGACAGAGACTCGGGCAGCCGTGCATTCGTATGTTATTGCCTTGAATTCGGTTACGGCCCGGTCCATTTTTTCAAAGGAAACCGCATTGGTTTTATAAAGTGCCTCCATGCGGCGGGCATCCCGTTGGGCGATCTGGGCCCGGGTGCAGGCGGCTTTGGATCGTGCCGCCATTGCCTCGGCTTCCCTTCCGGCAAATTGTGCTTCTTCCATGAGGTCTTTGTTCCACAATTCCAGGAGCAACTGCCCCTTGACAACCCTATCCCCTTCTTTGACCGGCAGTTTTGCGATCTGCCCGCCGATACCCGGGGATAATTTGGCCCGTCTGCAGGCATTCACCGTCCCGGCTCGGGTGTTGGAGGCGGTTTTTTCCACAGATCCTTTTTCCACGGGTCTTACCACAAGTGATATGGGTTTGGGCCGGGTATAGTGCCAGGCAAAAACACCTGCTCCGGCAAAAACAATGACAAGAATGATCCAGCGAAATTTTATACGTGGCATTGGGAATATCCGTCTAAGATAAAAGGGTTCGTATATACAAGCCTCATACCACGGGGGTTTAAACTTTACAATCCTATTCCAAACGACAAAATAAATATCTGCTCCTGCAAATTCCGTGTTATCATGCACCAGGCCGTGGATGTACCACTGCCATTTTACAGTTACGACTTATAGGGGTGGATGGGTGGCATTAAAACCGACAATTTATAAATTAAAAATTACCCTGGCAGATATCGAGCAGGACCATTACGACACACTCAATCTAACAATGGCCCAACACCCTTCAGAGACACTTGAGCGAATGATGGCACGTGTTCTGGCATTCTGCATGAATGCCCGGGACCCCTTAAGTTTTACAAAGGGACTTTCCGCAGCAGAAGAGCCGGATATCTGGGCGCACACCCTGGAGGGCCAGCTATCCTTGTGGATCGATATGGGGGAGCCTGCCGTTGACAGAATCAAAAAAGCCACCCGGCTTTCGCCACGGGTGAAGGTGTATAGTTTTAATTTAAAATCCGACACCTGGTGGACCCAGGGACAGGCAAAATTCAATGAACTGCCGATCTCTGTCGTTCAATTCCAATGGGCAGGGATACAGGCTTTGGCAAAATTGGTGAAACGGACCATGGATCTTTCCGTCACCCTTTCAGGGGAGACAGCCTATGTTGCCGCTGAAAACGGGGAATGCGAAGTGCCCTGGGTGCCATTACAAACAAACCAATCCACACGCAAAACAGGATGACCTTTGTCATTTTCTCTTCACTTTTTTCAACCGGGCCGGCCTTCCCGCGTCCATGGGATAGGCCCGGGGCAATGATGCGGCCAGAGCTTCATAGGGTTCCCTGCCGACGGTCTCCTGCCCATGGACCAGTGTCTGCCAGATCCTGGCTTCATTCTCCCCGGCCCTGGCCATCATCTGCTTCATGTTAAACCGGCTTTTCAGATTTGACTTTTCTTGGGGCAGTGCCACCTGGTCCGGGACTGCCGCATGGCGACGGAACACATCAGCCCCTTTTCGGGCATACCACAAAAGGGTGTGGGCCGTGGACAAGGCGCCTGCCCAGGGATAATCATGGAGCCACCACAGATCTGACAGCCGGTCAATGGCCCCGTCAATGCGGTCCTGATCCCCAGGAGACCGGGGAACCCGGGATTCATAAAACAGCCCTGTTCCAAGTTCATCTCCTTTCATCTGCCATATCCGTCGGATTCCGTAAAGCTCCGGATGAAGGGCCACATGGGAACCATGCCACAGCCCGAACCGGCCGCAGATAAACAGGGCGATCTTTTCTTTCAAGGTCCGTATAAATCCCAGGGTGGCCATGGCATCGGCAGGGGTTTCAGTGGGAAACCCGTTAAAACACATGGCTTCCACGGCAATACCGGCTGCACCAAGATTTTCCACGGCCGCCTGCATTCTGTCCACAAAGATTCCCTTGTTGATCAACTTCAAAAGCCTGGGCGAGGCCGATTCAATGCCCAGGGCCATGGACAGGGCTCCGCCTGCCGCAAGATCCTTGCATACCTCCTCGGTCAGTTCCGGCTCCGGCCGCATGTCCGTGGACCAGTGAATCTTAAGATCCGATGCCTGGAGGGCCAGGGAAAGTTTTCGGGCTGTCTTGGGCAGAAAAGCATCCTGGGAAAAATAAAAATTTCTGCACCCCCAGCGGGCAGCCATCTCTTTTAAATGGGCCACCATATCCCCAACCTTCCGCTGGCGATATTTTGCGGTTCCCTTCCGGCACAGGCCGTAATGGCAGAAGGCACAGCGGCCCCAATAGCAGCCCCGGGTCGGATCATAGGGAAGGACCAGCTCCGGGGAAAAATAGGCCTCCAGGGGAAGTCCCTCAAAATCAGGGGGTGGCAGGTGTGCAAGAGGGGTATCGGTCCGGCCGAAGATAATCCGTTCAGGCACTTCTCCTTGTTCCAGCATATTGACAAGGTCCAGCAGTGCGTCTTCCCCTTCATAGAGCACAGCCGAATCAAAGGGGCCCAGTATCCGGGTCTGATTTTCCGGGGTCTGGCGCACAAGGATCTGGGTAATGGCCGGCCCGCCGACGGTGATGTGGACCCCGGGAAGCTGCTGTCGAAGATGATAGGCCAGGGAAAATCCCGGCTGGATCTGGCCGGGAAAGGCCAGGGAAATACCGATCAGGTTAACCTTGTTTGCTTTCATGCGGTCAGCCACAGCCTGGAAACCGTCATGGAAGGGATTTTTTTCAGGATCGGCATCTGACCGGATCTGTTCCGGGGTCAAAAGTGAAAACGGGGTCCTGTACCCGGTAAAGTCCACGAGCAAAGGGCTGTAGGCCGCACTGATAATAGCCAAGCCTGCCTGAACCGTCTGGACGGCCCGTTCATATGCGGGCGGGTGGAAAAACCGCTGGCCGGTCCTGTCCCTGAGAACGGATACGGCATCATCAATGCTGTCGGTCACCCATGACAGGTCACCTGCCACCTCCCAGAGCCTTGAATAGTGCATCTGGTCCCTGTGATCCAAAGAGGATTTTTGATCAAGGCGTTTATGGGCTGAACAAATCTTTTGCACCATCCGGGCCATGGCCTTCCCCTGGAGCAGGCGGTCGTAGGCCTCTATATTGGCGTCCACGGGCAGCACCTTCTTTCCGTGGGCACGAAGCCAGGCCGCAAGGGTGGGCAGGGAAAGATAGGGGGCCGTGGGGTCACAGGTGGGGGGATAAATCAGGGCAATGGTCATGGTGTCCGGGTCTTCCTGATCCTTGCGGCCGGGCCCCCGCTGACCGATCGTTTCATTGACTGTTTCTCCATTGTTCTTTTCTGATCGTTTCCGTCCGGCCGATTCTGAAATCAGCCCCTCTTTTTTGTTCTTTTGTCATGGTCATGCAATTTTCCCGTAAAAAAAGCAGGCCTCTGCCCCGACCGGGAACATAGCATATTGTGCACCCAAAAGCGACTTCTTAAAAATTTGGGACGGGTGGCTTAAACACCCGCCCCCGTCTGCCAGACCTGATGCTGAATGGCAAAGCGCGTCAGGTCCGCATTATTTCTTAGGGTGAGCTTTTTCAACAATCGCAGCCGATGGGTATCCACTGTTTTAACGCTGATCTCATAAACATCGGCGATTTCGTGATTGGTGCATCCCTGGGCCAGGTGTTTCAAAACCTGAAGCTCTCTTTTGGACAGCAGATCAATTAATGATGGTTCGCTTTTTGTCTGTATCATTTTATCAACACCCCTTGGTCGTTCTTCATAATTAAAACAATAAATTGGGCAGCCACAATGAGATGGCCGGTACATAGGTAATCAAAATCAGATAGAGCAGCATTACAAATATCCACGGGGCGCAGGCCTTGGTGGTTTCCGTCAACCCCAGATGGGAGATCCCCGAAGCCACATACAGGTTGAGACCCACGGGCGGAGTGATCATACCAATCTCCATGTTGACTGTCATAAGAACCCCCAGGTGAATTTCATCTATTCCCAGATGCATGGCCATGGGAAAAAGCAGGGGGGCTGTGATCAGCAGGATGGAAGAGGGTTCCATGAAGTTTCCGGCAGCAAGGAGCAACAGATTGACCATGATCAGGAAGCCGATCTTTCCCAGCCCCATGCCGGTAATCCAGGCAGTCAGCTGCTGGGGAACCTGCTCGGAGGTGAGCAAAAAAGAAAAGAGAACGGCATTGGTAATGATATAGAGGATCATGGACGACATGTTCGCCGAACTCAATAGGGTCCGGGGAACATCTTTCAGGGTCATGTCCCGGTAAATGAAGACCGACACGACAAAGGCATAGACCGCACTCATTGCGGCAGCCTCTGTGGGAGTGAACATCCCGGAATAAATACCGCCGATCACCACTACGATCAGCAGCAACCCCCAGATGCTTTCACGAAAAGTCTGGACCACTATTGCAAAACTTGCCCGGGGAAGGCGCGGGTAGTTCCTCTTTTTTGCCACAAGCCAGGTGACCAGCATCAGCAAGAACATCAGCAGTGCCCCGGGGATAATTCCGGCAATGAACAATTTTCCGATGGAGGCATTGGTCGATACGGCATAAATAACCATGACTATGGACGGCGGAATGAGGATTCCCAGTGATCCGGAGGTTCCGATCACACCGACCCCGAATTTCATGGGATACCCCCGCTTGACCATGGCCGGCAGCAGAATTGAACCGATGGCCACCACGGTTGCAGGGCTGGAACCAGAGACCGCTGCAAACAAACCGCAGGCAACAATTCCGGCCAGGGCAAGGCCTCCGGTAAAGTGACCCACCAGTGCGGAAGCAAACCGGATCATGCGCTTGGCCACGCCGCCATGGGTGAGAAAATTGCCCGCCAGGATAAAAAACGGGATGGCCATGATCTCGAATTTTTCAATCCCGGTGAACAATTTCATTGCCACGGATTCAATGGGCACAGTGGTCATTGTAAACAGGAAGGTTAAAACCGTCAGACCCAGGGAGATTGAGATCGGCATGCCGGTCAGCATCAGGCAGGCCAATAACATGAAGATTATCAATGCGCTCATGGTTTTCCTCCTTGTATGCCGGCCGGGGCGGCCGGGGTGTCCCCAAAATTAAAATCGTCTGCAAGGCCGTCGACATGGGATGTGTCTGTCTGGGGCAGCCGGCCGGTGCGGATAAATTTCCGGATCACCTGGAGGAAACGAAAACACATAAGGTAGGACCCCAGCGGGATTGCCAAATAGAAAATCCAGACCGGCCATTCCAGATCAGGAGAAACCGGCCCAGAGGTCAGGTCCGGCCAGTTAAATCCGAAAGCAGTTGCTACGGCATAGCGCATCCCGACCTCCCAGACGAACGTGAAACCCAGGGTACCGACAATGGCGGTAAAAAGGGCTCCGCCGCTCAGACCGATAACAACAAACTTGGCCCGGGTCTTTTCCAGCAGACTGTTGATGAACACATCAACCCCGACATGTATGCCGGTTCGCACACCATATGCAGCACCGAACTTGGCCATCCATATGAACATGTAAATGCACAATTCCTGGGTCCAGCTCATATTGATCGTCAGCAGCCAGTCCTGAACCACCGGTATGGGCAACCCGCTTGCGTATCGGTGCAGGACAGACAGAAAAATAATCAGTGTTGCAGCACCGATCAGACTGGCCACCAGCCATTCTTCCAGGTGATCGAGAAATTTTAGCATCCTTGTGTATCCTCTATAGAAACATTTCCAATCCAATGCTTCGGACCAAAAATGCCGGTGCACACGTGTACATCGGCATTTTTTAGGCGTTTTCCGAAACAGGCTCCTATTTTTTAACTCCGATTGCCTGGTAAACTTCCTGGATCAGGTCGGCTCCGATACGGTCGGCCATGTCGGTATGCACTTTTACCAGAACATCCTTCCATACCTTCCGTTCCTGTTCGGAGAGCACGATCATTTCCGACTTGCCGGATGCTTTCACAGACGCCAGGTCTTCTTGATTTTTCTGTTTGGCAATACTATTGGCAAACACGGTAGCATCGGCCATTGCTCCTTCAAGCTGGGTACGGATTTCAACCGGTATTTTTTCCCAGAATTTCTTGTTCACGATAACAGCATATCCCAGAAAACCATGATTTGAGACGGTAACATATTTTTGCACTTCAAACATTTTCTGGGTATAGAGATTGGACGGCGGATTCTCTGTACCATCCACAACACCGGTTTGCAGGGCCTGATAAACCTCTGAGAAGGCCATAACCTGGGGAATGGCCCCCAGTACGCGCATCTGGGCATCAAGGATCTTAGACGACTGAATACGCATCTTCAAGCCTTTGAAATCGGCAGGTGTCTTCAGGGGTTTATTGGCACTCATGACTTTAAATCCATTGTCCCAGTAAGCCAAACCGAGTATCCCCTTAACTTCAAGCTTGTTCAGTAATTTTTTGCCGACAGGTCCCAGAGTGACCTTGTGCAGGTCATCGTATCCGTCAAAGATGAAAGGCAGGTCGAAGACTTCAAATTCTTTAACACCCAGGGGGGCGAACTTGGCCAGGGAGGGGGCCAGCATCTGTACAGACCCTATCTGGAGTGCCTCCATTTCTTCTTTGTCTTTGTAGAGCTGACTGTTCGGGTAAACCTCTATTTTTACCGCGCCATTGGTGCGCTCTTCTGCCAATTTCTTAAAATACTCAGCAGCCTGGCCTTTTGGCGTATCCACGGCTACCACATGACTGAACTTAATGACGATCGGTTCTGCCATCGCGGTTGCAGCAGCAACGAGAACCATGGCAGAAACCAACAACAACAACACTTTTGTTTTCATTTAAATCTCCCTTGATTGAAGTAAAAAGAACCAACAACGTTTATTCGCTTTAAAAAATTTAAACTGTTATTCTCTTTATCTTAATCAAACTTAATTCGAAATTGGAAATTTTCTGATCTTATTGTAAGGAAATCCCTTACGATTCCCCTGAAAAATAGCATTGCCCAGTTGATGAAGCAGAAAGAAATTTCAATAAATGCGATTGAATAGTCTGCTCAGAACGCAGATGAGCGCAGATTTTCATGGATTAAAATCTGCGCTCATCTGCGTCCCAAAAAAAGTTGGTAAACTTTAATACCTTCCCGAATTGGAGATATCTTTGTTTCCAGGTGTCTTTATGGAAGCATCAACCAAGGGTATTTTTTATTGGGTTAGGGCAACCTTTTCTCAATGATATCCAGCACCCGGGCACTCATTTCTGCCGCCCTGTCTTTCAGGGCTTTTGCCCTGGCAAGGGTCTCTTTTTTATAGGGTTCATCTTTGATATCCGCCATATTGATCACAACATTTTTATAGGCGCCCCAGATACCCATTTCAAGGGCCCTTGCCCCCACCTCCACATCGGACCGGGAGGCGATGTTGCCGTGGCGGGCCACTTCAACCATGGCATCCCAGGCCTGGTCCCCGATAATCATGGTGGACAGGGGGATCTCAATGGCCTTTTTAAGACCCTGCTGAAGGTGTTCTTCTCTGTAGGATATCTCTTCCCGGGTTCCCCTTGGCAGGCCCAGGGCAGCCACATAGTCATTAAAGGCATTGGTATCGGCGTCAATCATGGGGATCAAGGCATTGGCAGCTTCATGGAGGGGCGGCACCAGGGTTCTCATTTTGGCATCCACATCCTCAAATTTTCTGACCCCCAGGGTGAGCTTGGCCACCATGGATCCCAGACCCGCTCCCATGGCGGCAATGGCGGCAGAAACAGACCCGCCGCCAGGGGCTGAACTTCTTTTGGCCACCTCCTGGATAAACTTTCGGACACTCAGACCTGCCAGGGGTTCAGCAGGGCTTTGGGCAATCATGTATTCAATGATTTTTTCTTTTGGGTTAAAGGGGGCCACGGAATTAAGACCCAGGCGTTCAATAGCCAGGCGGACCTTCTGGTCTTCTTCCAAAACAAAAAGGTTTTCTTTTTCAATATAATAATGGGCTGCCAAAAGAATGGCATCCAGGGGCACCACCCCCACAATTTCAGAACCAATTACCCCTACCTTGAGTTGGGCAGCCTGTTCTTTTACCTCCTCAAACAGAAGATGGGGAGGGGTGACCCGATAATTGTTCAGGTTCACCGTTACCTGGGCCAGATTGTAGTCCTCCACGTACCAGCCCATGCCCTTGACCTCATTGAAGTATCCCGGTTCTTCGGGACCGCGTCCTGCCTCCCGAAGGTTCAGAGCAATCCGGTGGGCCTGGTTGGGGGTGGACAAAAGATTGACATTATAGGCAATGAGGAATCCCCTTGCCCCGGTGACCGTGGCCCCCCATTGGGGGATGAACTCGGCAGGTCCGAAATCGGGTTTCCATTCAGGGGTGACAATGCGGTCTTTAATGGCCTCGTATTGGCCTTCCCGGATCTGGGGCAGTTTTTTGCGATATGCCAGGGTCGCGGATTCTTCATACAGATAAATGGGAATGCCCAGTTCTTCGGCTGCCCGCCGGGCAAACTCCTTGGAAATGGCCACACATTCTGCCATGGTCACATGGGCCACCGGGATAAAGGGACAGACATCCATTGCCCCCATGCGATGGTGTTCACCGGTATGAATTCGCATGTCAATGCGTTTTCTTGCCACCCGGGCGGCATTGAGAGCCCCTTCCACCACGGCCGAAGGATCCCCCACAAAGGTGTAAACCGTCCGGTTGGTGGATTTGCCAGGATCTACATCCAAAAGGCTTACACCGGGTGTATTACGGATGGCATCGGAAATAGCGTCAATGGTTTCCTGGTTCCGGCCTTCTGAAAAATTGGGGACACATTCGACTATTTTTTTCATGATCTTTTGATTCCTGCAGAGGGTGTAAAATATTTTTATCTCAACCGTTCATCCCAATTGTTTATCAGAAAAAAACTGGCTTGTATATACATTCAGGCACCTTTGAAAGGGCTGTGGCCTGTAAACCGAGTGTTAAAAACCAAAAAATATAACTGACTCTTTTGTTGTTTTATGCCGAGTCAATGGAAACAGATGGGAACCTGGACCGGTCCGTGTGGGGATAAAACTTGGCTCCGGAAAACATGTTCATGAATTCCTGGTTCACGTTCAATTCAATATAGGTGATCGATTGGCGGATCTCCATAATTCTGTCATGGGCAGTAGTATCCAGGAGCAAAAGCGCTGCCCCGCCCAGAGAAGAGTTGCCCAGAACCTGAAACCGGGACCGGTCTATGTCCGGGAGCATGCCAATGGAAATGGCAGAATCCGGATTGATAAAAGACCCAAAGGTGCCTGCCACGTAAAAGGTTTCAAGGGCTTCAAATTCAAGGCCTGCCGTGTTTTTGACGATCACCTCCAGTATGGTGTACATGGCTGCCTTGGAACTGGTCAAAGAGTTGAGGTCCACCTGGGTTAAGACAATATCCCGGCCTGTACCGGAATTGGCCCTGTCCACCAGGACAAAGGAAAGAAGTCCGTCCTCTTTTCTGAGCTGGTTCCCACAGGCTGTTTCTGAAAATTTCCCCCGGATATCGATCCTGCCGGATACAAACAGGGCTGCCGCCAGATCAATCATGCCCGAACCGCAGATGCCCACGGGCTTTTTTTCTTCAATGGTATGGATACACATCTTTCGGGTGGAAGGATCAAGGGTCACCCGATCAATGACACCGGGCCCTGCGGTCATGCCCATTTTGCTGACCCCGCCTTCCAGGGCAGGGCCTGCAGCACCAGCGCAGGCGATGAGCCAGTCCCTGCTGCCCACCACAATCTCGGCATTGGTGCCCACATCCACCATGAGGCAGGGGGCCTGTTTTTTGTCCAGACCGGCAAATAAAATCCCGGCAACAAGATCTCCGCCAAAATAGGACCCGATATTGGGAAACAAAAAGAGCAGGCCGCAAGGATGGATATCCAGGCCCACCTCTCTGGCCAAAAGGGTATCCAGTATATTCACACAGGGGATATAGGGTTCCCGGATGATCTCAAATGCCTCAAGACCTAAAAACAAATGGGTCATGGCCGTGTTGCCGGCCCCGGTCACAAGGTAAATGTCCTGGGTATCCCATCCGTTGGCCCGGCAGAGCCCGGACAAATTGGCATTCACGGCATCCATCACCAGACTTCGGAGCTGGTCAAGGCCGCCGGGTTTATGGGAATGATGGATCCGGGCCAGCACATCCGGGCCAATGGCCGCCTGGGGATTGTCAAACCCGACCTCACCCAGGGTCTGCCCCCCCTCAAGATCCACAAGCCGGATCACAATCCGGGTGGTGCCGATATCAATGGCCGCACCCAGCACCGGCTGCAGGCTGTCCGGGGCCAGCAGGTCCACCAGGTGCCAGGACCTACGATCCTTGAATAGAATTGCCCTGGCTTTGTAATCCCAGGCCCGAAGCCGGGAGGGAAGTTTTTGCAGCAGATACAAAGGGATACTTACGCCCCTGTTGCCCATCTGATTTCCCAGATTTTTTTTCAGGGCCTGCTCCAGGCGCTGGGCATCGGCCGTATTGTTTCCCAGGACCGGTTTTTCAATTTCCAGGGTCCTGACAAATCCATTGCCAGACCCTTTGGGGCTCATTTGCGCAGTCCTTCCAAACGGGCCTTGACCTTTGGAAAATAATTGAGCTCTGTATGGGGCATGAACAGGGCCCCCATATAATGGTCCATGTAAGAGGCGGTGGATGCCAGCTCAAAATTTGTCATCATGTTCACCACCTCGCTCACATTCCTGCGAAGGGAGTTGGTCAGGCAATTGATCTGGCATCCCAGGAGGGACCCGTTGCCAAGATAGGTGACCCTGGCAGGCTCAATTTCCGGTAACAGCCCGATGGTAATGGCAGATTCAAGATCCACAAACGAACCAAACCCCCCTGCCAGGATGACTCTCTCAATGTCATGGATCTTAAGTCCGATCTCTTCCAACAGGGTCAGGGCGGCAGAATACATGGCCCCTTTTGCCCGGATCAAATTGTCCAGATCCGGCTCTGTGATGGCGATGTCCCGGTCAATCTGGGTATTTTCCTTATACACCAGCACATATTCCCAGATATCATCGGTTTGCCGGATACGGGGGGTGGAAAGGTTCTGGTTGAATTTGCCCCGGGAATCAATCACCCCGGTTTCCAGAAGTTTGGCGGCAAGGGTGATCAACCCTGACCCGCAAATCCCCTTGGCAGGCAAGTTGCCCACGGTGATAATCATGGGTTCATAGGTGATGGGATTTATGGAAAAATCTTCAATGGCCCCTTTGGTGGCCCGCATTCCAAATTTTACACCCCCGCCTTCAAAGGCCGGTCCGGCCGAGGCAGCCGTGCAGACCATCCAGTCCTTGTGGCCGATGGCGATTTCCGCATTGGTACCAATGTCCATATACAGGGTCAGCTCCTCTGTCAAATACATGCCAGAGGCCATGATGCCGGAAATGATATCCCCGCCCACATAGGAGGAGACACCGGGATAAATAAGGGCAATGGTATGATCGGAAAGACAAAGGCCGATCTTTGTGGCACGAAAGGGCGGATACATTATGGATGCCGGCACATAGGGCTCTTTCCGGATGTAACTGGGATTGATTTTCAACAGCAGCTGGGTCATGGTGGAATTGCCGGCCAGGGTAATGGTGGACACTTCATGGATGCCGATGTCGGCTTTCTTGACGATTCTTTCGATAATTTTGTTGATGGTCTCCACAACCTTCTGGTGGAGAATTTCAAGGCCGTCACCTTTTTCCGCAAAAACAATCCTGGAAATCACATCTTCTCCATAGGAGATCTGGCTGTTGAACTCCCCGTGCTGGGCCAGAACCTCCCCTGTTTTAAGGTCCAGGGCCTGGCCATATACCGTTGTGGTTCCGATGTCCATGGCAATGGCAAAATTTCTGTCGCTGGTATCAAAGGGCTCGATATTGATGATTCTGTTTTTCCCATCCTTACGAACCGGCCGGACAATGGTGGCGGTTACCTTAAAATTTCCCTGCCGGATGATATCGGGAATTTTACGTATCAGGCCAAGGCCCATGGTCAGTCGGTGCTCGTCGTGCTTCATGCGCAGATGGTTGATAATTCTTGCCACATCTGCCTGGTTGTCCCCTTCACTGGCCGGGTCCATCTCCAAATAAATTTTTTCCACCGGCGGAATAAACAATCCGTTTTCCCGAAGTTCATCCACATTGGTAAACATGGCCTTGGCCGTGTGACGCCCCGTTGTTTTCTGGTTCAGACGACTGGTCTCCATCTGGGATTCCACCGGGATTCTCACCACAAGATCCGAGATAACAGTGGACATACAGGCCAGGCGATAGCCCAGGGCCTGGTCTTCCGGGGACAGGTGCTCGGACACGCCGCCTGCAACCTCTCCTCCTTCTATATGCACCCGGCATTTCCCGCAAACCCCGGTCCCGCCGCAGGAGGCATTGATATGCACGCCAGCCTCCATGGCCGCCCGTATCAGGCTTTCGTTTTCTTTCACTTTAATGGTAGCATTCTGGGGTAAAAATTTTATTGTATAGGTCATATTATATCCTCGCAAAAGCGTCCGTTGAATGGGTCATACCAGATCAAAAAACAGTTCCTATGGGTCAAAAAACAGTAACCGACTCCCGGGAATTATACCCCCTGGAAACCGGTTTGCCAAGGCATGAGTTTTTTATTCCTCGAACAAGGAACAAATTGCATTGAAATTTTTATACGTTTATGGAAGTATGTGGCATTTATCATTAAAAGGGGTGCACAAATCAAAATGATTCATAAAAAGGGGACTTGGAATGAAATCGGTTGACGAACCCAGATTAAGAGAGATTGTCGGAGAGAAAAATATCAAGTCGGATCCGTCAGACCTTTATATATATGGTTCTGATTCATCTGTTCACCATGCAATGCCCTGGGTGATTGTCAAACCGGACACCACCCTGCAGGTTCAGCAAATCATGGAATATGCCAACCAGGCACTCATCCCTGTCACCCCAAGGGGCGGCGGATCGGGCATGTGCGGACAGACTGTGCCGATCCAGGGGGGTATTATTCTGGACATGAAAGGCATGAATAGAATATTGGAAATCAATATGCCCGATGTATACTGCCGGGTGGAGCCAGGCGTTGTGGACGATGATCTTAACATGGCCTTAAAACCATACGGGGTTTTTTATCCGCCGACACCGGCTTCCTCCAGAATCGCCACCATTGGCGGAGAGATTGCCAACAATGCCAGTGGCGTTCGATCGGTAAAATACGGGGCCACCCGGGATGCCGTCCTTGGCATGAAGGTGGTCATGCCCGACGGCAGTTTGGTAAACCTAGGTGCCCGAACCCGGGTGGAAGCGTCCGGGTATCAGCTCCACAAGCTCATGGTCGGATCCGAAGGAACATTGGGAATTGTTGTGGAGGCCACCTTAAGCTTTGTGCCCATCCCGGAATTTCGGTGCATGGGAATTGCCAATTTTGACTCGCTGCAGGATGCAGGAGAGGCCATTGGGTCCATCATGGGGTCCGGGGCCATCCCTTCCATGCTGGAGCTTGTGGATTCCATTGCCATCAAGGCGGTCAACAAAACCATGAACCTGGGGCTAAAGGAAGTGGCGGCAGCCCTTATTTTTGAGGCAGACGGCATGGTAAAAGAAGCCGTTGACTACGAAATCAACAAAATGAAACGTATCTGTGAACGCCACCACGGCAAAGACCTGCATTCAAGCTATGATCCCAAGGAACGGGCAAAAATATTTCTGGGCCGGAAAAAATTATTTCCCGCCCTGTCCAAATATGATGACAATCTGTCGTCCACCTCTTTGGCCGATGACATGGCCGTCCCCTATTCCAAGATGGCGGAAATGGCCGAAAAAATCCATGAGGTGGCCAAAAAAAAACAATATTATCATGACGGCCTACGGCCATTGCGGGTCGGGCTGCATGCACACCAAAATACTGATGGACACAAGACGTGCAGACCAATGGCAGTCCGCCAGAAAAGCCATTACTGAAATCTATGAATATGTAAGATCCGTCAACGGTACCACCAGTGCAGAACACGGCATCGGTCTTTCCAAGGCGGCTGCATTCAAGATTGAAAAAGCCGATTCACTCTCCTTGCTTAGGACCATAAAACGCGCATTGGACCCCAATAACATACTGAATCCTGGAAAACTCATGGAGGCCCCTGAGGATTGGGTAACGGCCACCGACCTGAGATATTCCGTGAACAGCTAATAAAAGAGGACGTCTGAATGGAAACCACAGAAAAAAAATTCACGCATTTAGAAAAATGGGCGGGTACCCTGGCAAGCTGTATCAGATGTGGATATTGTTTTGAACATTGTCCCATGTTTAAGTTTACCGGATGGGAATCCGATGCGCCAAGGGGCAAAATCATCACGGCTTTCGGCCTGCTATCGGGAAAGGTTGCGCCCACGCCAGAGGCTGCGGAAAAATTGTTCAATTGTTTTTATTGCAAGCGGTGTGAGGCGGCCTGCTCCTCGGGCGTTACCCTGACCGAAGTCTTTACAGATGCCAAAAAAGACCTTATGGAAATGGGCCTTTCAGGCCCCGGCACCACTTCCATCACCCAGCTCAATTGTGCCAGATGCCTGATCTGTGTGGGCGCCTGCCCCCACGAGGCAAGAAGTCACAAGGAAACCGGTATTGAAACCGATCCTTCCAAATGCCAGTCCTGCGGTATCTGTGTGGAAGCCTGCCCGGCAGGCGCTGCTAAAATAAAAAATAATTTTGGCACCAGCCGGGAAGAACTGACCCAAAAGGCCGGGGATTTTTTAAGATCCCATTCATCGGCCAAAGCCATTGTCTTTGCCTGCAACTGGTCCTATTATCCGGATCTCCAGGCCTCCCGGCTGCCGGAATCGGAAACAAAGGACAATGCCTATGAAATTCTGGTGAATATGTGCGCAGGACGTCTTGAGGCTCAATTGCTCATGGCCCCGTTCCTGAGCAACGCCTGGGGGGTCCTTGTGGCCTGCTGCCCCGAAGGGGACTGTGCGCACAAGGGCAATACAAATGCAAAACGCATGATCAAAAATCTTCAAAAAACCCTTGAAACAGTAAAAATCGATCCTGAAAGGGTGCATCTGGTAGAAATTGCCGCCGGAGACAAGGCGCTGTTCCAGGCAGAGATTGATACCTTTGTTGTAAAAATGAACGCCCTGGGGCCCATACGCTAAAGGAGAATTCAATGCAGATAGATGTACCCTATGGACGAGAGGGCGTAATGTCCGCTGTTATTGATGACCGCATCAAGGTCAGCTTGCTCGAAGCCAATGATGTTGAAATCAGCGATGAGGATGCCGTCATCGCCCACGCCATTGCAAATCCCATTAATTCTCGAAATTTTACAGAATTTCTTGGGGACGCCAAACAGGTGCTGGTGATTGTCAATGATGCCACACGGCCCACCCCCACCCAAAAAGTGCTGGATGTGATTTTTGATGACCTGGGCCGGACAAACTATAACTTCATCATTGCAACCGGTGCCCACAGGGGCCCGACAGAAGAAGAGTATTATCAGATTTTTGGCCCCTATTATGAGCAGATCAAGGGGCATATCATTGTCCATGATGCCAGAAAAGAAGAAGACCAGGTCTTTTTGGGCACCTCCTCCAACGGGACTCAGATGTATGTGAACAAGGCCGGGGTGGAAGCGGATAAATTTATTATCATCTCTTCGGTGGAGCCCCATTATTTTGCCGGATACACCGGGGGCAGGAAATCCTTTCTGCCGGGCATCGCAGGATTTAAGACCATCGAACAGAACCATAAGCTGGCACTGGTGCCTGAGGCACGGGCTCTTTCCCTGGACGGCAACCCCGTGCACGAAGACATGATGGACGCCATCAAGACCGTTAAACAGGAAATTTTTTCCATCATGACGGTTCTGGACAAACACCACAAGGTCTATGCCACCTGTGCAGGTCATATCCATGATTCCTTCCATGCCGCCATTGAAAAGGCCAATGAAGTTTTTGCAGCCCCCCTAAAGGAAAAGGCCGATATTGTGGTCTCTGTGGTAAAATTTCCCCAGGATATCGATCTGTACCAGGCCCAGAAGGGCATTGACAATGCCAAACTGGCCCTGAAAAAAAACGGCATCATGATCCTGGTGGCCAAATGCCGGGACGGCATCGGCGGCAAAGCCTTTGCCGATCTCTTGGGTTCCTGCGACACCCCCAAGGCCGCTTTGGATAAAATTGAACAGGGATATGTTCTGGGATATCACAAGGCCGCCAAAATGGCGGAAATCGGTCTGTGGGCGCAGATGTGGGGCGTGACCGATGTGGCGCCAGAAATAATTTCAAAATTGTTCATCACCCCTTTTTCCGATCTCCAGACAGCCATTGACCTTGCCCTTAAAGAAAAAGGCAAGGATGCATCCGTTCTGTTTTTAATGGACGGCGGTCTGACGGTTCCCCTGATCCTGGAAAGCAAGTAAATGGAAATTATCGAACAAACCCACGAACTCCTGGGACTGCCGGAAAACGGCCTTCAACTAATGGAAAAAGCAGGCAGAACCTGTTACAAATCCGAGGACAAGATCACAGGGGACTCGGCTGAACGATTTGTGGCGATGCTGGTAAAAAGCGGACACCATGCCATGATTGAATTCGGGGATATGGTTGTCAAACTTGTTACCAACAGGGGCGTGACCCATGAACTGGTGCGGCACCGCCATTGCAGTTTTGCCCAGGAATCCACCCGGTATGTGAAATATGACGGGCAAATGGAATTTATCCGGCCGGTCTGGTGCAGCGATCGACTGGTGGGCAGCTGGCCGGAACACGCCTCTGTTCCACCCGGGTTCACCCCGGCAGAACAGGTGTGGATGCAGGCCATGGCCCGGGCAGAATCAGATTACAAAACCCTATTACAAAATGGATGGAAAGCCCAGCATGCCCGGGAGATACTGCCCAACAGCCTGAAGACCGAAATTGTGGTAAAAGCCAATATCAGAGAGTGGCGGCATGTGTTTGCCCTGCGATGTGCCAAGGCATCCCACCCCCAGATGGTGGCGCTCATGCTTCCTCTGCTCAAAGAGGTGCAAACAAAAATCCCGGTTGTATTTGACGATCTGGTCTTTTAACCAGCAGGGCTGAATCGGTGGGAATCTAATGAATATTGTATCGTTTTAAGCGGGCATATAGACTTGACTTTGAAATCCCCGCTATTTCACAGGCCTTGTTCACATCCTTATTCACATGGGCAAAAAGATGTTCCAGATACCATTGTTCCCATTGGCGGGCAAATGCCTTCAGGGGTATAAAACCATCTTTAAAAACATCCTCCCCCATGCCCATCCGCATTCTTTCTTCCCGGGGAGCCAAATTTTCCATTGCAGCTGCCTTTATCTGGGAAGGCAGGTGAACAGAATACAGGGTTGGTTCTTTTTTGGCCGAAGCAATCGCCTTTCCCATGGCATTGATCAGCTCCATAACATTCCCGGGCCAGGGATAGCTGGAAATGAGATTCAGACATTCAGGGGAGATCCCTTTGGGCTCAATTCCATATTTTTTACAATACCTGTCCATATAATAAATGGCAATGGCGATGATATCCTCCTGCCGCTGCCCCAGGCTGGGAAGATGGATGTGGATCCCCTTCAAACCGAACAAAAAATCTTTTTGAAAACACCCTAGGTCCCTATCAGAGTCCCCGGGAGTTGAGGCAACAACTCTGAAATCGCTGGTTTCTGTATGAAGCCCGCCCACTGGAACAAAGGCCTGCTGTTCTATGGCCAGAACCAAAGCCTGTTGAATTGTCAGGGACAGCCGCGAAATATCATCCAGAAACAAAGTACCTTTATCTGCGCTGGCGAGAAGCCCGGGCCGGTAAACCTTTCGACCATCCCCCAGTCGGTCGACACTGCCGTATAACATTTTATCGGCAATTGCCGGGTTCATGGCAGAACAATCAGCAATGACAAAATTTTTTTCACAGCGGTCAGAATTAAGATGAATGGTTTTGGCAAACAATTCCTTACCCGTACCGGTTTCTCCTGTCAGGAGCACGGGAACGTCGGAATGGGCAGCCACGCTCGCCTGTTCCAGACACAATTTTATACCCTCTGATTCACCAATTATGTGATTCCGCTTCAATCCCCCGGAGCTTGATACCCGTCCCTTTTCTCTCCGAAACTGGAGTGCACGCCTTACCTGGAGATTAATTTCCTGCCGGTAAAACGGTTTTTCAAGGTAATTCCAGGCACCGCTGGAAATGGCCAGTTCCGCACCGTGGGGATTATTTTCGCCTGTGATGATGATGACTTCCGGGAAAGAGGGTGTATTTTTCAATTCTTTGATCAGATCCAGCCCATTGGCATCCGGCAGATTCACATCCAAAAAAACAATATCAAATCCATTGTTTTTTGCCAGATCAAGTCCCTGGTAGCCGGTCAGGGAAAAACGGCTTTTATGGTATAGCTGCTCCATCATTTGCACGAGGACATCGCAAATAATCGGGTCATCATCAATTATAAGTATATCAGCCATCGCATTTCCCTAAAATCAGGCCAAAGCGGTCTTGTACCGCTTCCATGAAATATCGGCAAGCTTCTATCTGTCCAACTTTTACATGATACCGGAATCTAAGTCAAATTGAATAAATCAGATCCATCCAAACGCATTGAATGCCGACTACAAAGGACTAACTTTGATTTGCGGCAAAAAAAAAGAGCCCTGCAAATCACACCAGGGCCCTTTCTTTAACACAACTGCAGGTACAAACTATAGACTTGAAATTGCCTCGGTCAATTCCGGCATGAACTCAAGAATATCTGTCACTATTCCCACATCCGCCACCTGAAAAATAGGGGCTTTTGGATTTTTATTAACCGCCACAATAAAGGGGTTCCCCTTTAGGCCGCCCAAATGCTGGAAGGATCCGGAGATTCCCATTGCCATATACACCTTTGGCTTAACGGTCTGGCCGGAGGTACCGACCTGGCGTGATTTTTCAAGCCATTTGGCATCCACAATGGGTCTTGAACAGGAAACAACCGCATTCATGGCAGTGGCCAATTCCTGGGCAAGTTCAATATTCTCTTGTTCCTCGATCCCCCGGCCAATGGAAACCAATACATCGGATTTGGTGATATCCACATCTCCGACTTCAGCTTCAACCACTTCAAGAAATTTTCTCGTACTGGCAAGATCCCCTGCATCAGCGGATTTGTCCGTAATGGTCCCATTGGCAGCACCGCCATCCACAGGGGCAAAGGCACCCGGCCGGATGGTGATGACGGCACCGGCAGAGATATCTGCCGTCACATGGGTGGAAACAGCACCGCCCAGTTCCTGGCGGACCATTTTAAGACGGGTGCCTTCAATGCCTTCAAAATCAACAATATCAGCGGCATAGGCTGCATCCATTTTCACGGAAAGACCGGGAGCAATGTCCATGCCAAAGGTGGTATGGGCCACCAGCAGAATGGCATCCTTGGGAATAATGTTAACCAATGCTTTTCTGACAACCTCTGCATTGGGATATGCAAGGGCCTGGTTATCCACTTTGATAACCTGTTCGTAAATCTTGCTCATTTCAGTGGCAACAGAATCAAGTTCTGCCCCGGAACCGGTTACAACAGCCGTGAGCATTGCTGCGGCATCTATTTTTTTTGCAGCTGCCGGATACTCAAGGGCCACATCTTCTGCACTGCCGTTCTTAAATGGAATATAGGCATAAATCTGTGTCATGATTAGAGTCCTCCTTTGGCTTTAAGCTTCTCGATCAGTTTTGCGATAATCTCTTCTGTGGAGCCTTCAAGCATTTCAGCACCCTCCCCCATATCCGGGACAAAATAATCCACCCTGCGGGTCTTGGCACCGGCACTGCCAACGCTGGCGGCATCAAGCCCCAGGTCAGACGCACTCTTTACCGGAATTTCCACGCTGGAAACTTTTCTGATACCGCGGATACCCACATACCGGGGCTCATTGATACCTGTCTGGATGGAAAGAACACAGGGAAGTGAAATTTCATTCATTTCCTGGTTGCCCCCTTCGATCTCCCTTCCCACCTTGATTTTTTTATCATCCATCACATCGATTTTGTTGACCAGCGAGGCGTAAGGATAATCAAGCATGGCCGCAACCATACCGCCAACCTGTCCTGCGCCTTCATCTGCCTGGGCACCGGTGAGAATCAGGTCGTAGCTGCCCTTTTCAATTTCCGCCTTTAGAATGGTGGCGATCCCCTTTCCATCTGATCCTTCAAAGGCATCATCGGAAAGCAGAACCCCATTGTTGGCACCCATGGCCATTTCACGCCGTAAAATTTCTTCTGACTCGTCATCACCAACGGTCACAACGGTCACAGAACCGCCCATTTTGTCAACCATCTGAATGGCCTCTTCAACCGCATAATTGTCCCATTCGTTCACCGAATAAACCAGATCATCGCGGTCAAGATCATTCCCTGCACCATTGAGTTCAAATTCGTTCTCGGCAGTATCCGGGACTCGCTTGACGCATACCAAAATCTCCATTATCGTCTCCTTAAAAAATAAATTTTATTGTAAACGCTGCACTATTTCAAATGTTGTTCTATGAGTTCTGTAAAATCAAGGGCTTCCATCTGTCCTTCTTTTCCTGCAACCTTTATCGCATCCTGGATATTCACCAGGCAGAAAGGACAGGCCGTTACAATGACATTTGCACCGGCCTCTGCAGCCATGTTAACTCTCAAGACACCCATTCTTGTTTCTTCTTCCGGTTCAAAGAAAAGCATGAGACCGCCGCCGCCGCAACAAAAGGACCGATCCCGACTCTTCTCCAGCTCAACCCGGGTCAGTCCGTTAATGGCATCCATGGCCTGCCGCGGTGCTTCATAAACCCCGTTGTGCCGTCCCAGGTAACAAGGATCATGGTACACATACACCTTGTCCGGATCCTGGCAGGTTTTAAGCTCCAGTTCACCTGTTGCAATTTTCTGGGCCACCACCTGGCTGATATGCTTCACCTCCGGAAGACCTTTATAATCATTTTTCAATGCATTATAGGCGTGGGGATCGGCCGTTACGATGTTTCGGACACCCGATGCCAGAATGGCCTCTGTGTTCTGCTGTTTCAGATCCTGGTAGAGCATTTCCTCACCAAACCGAAGCACCTCGTTGCCGCTGTCTTTTTCATCCTTGCCCAGGATTCCGAAATCAACACCGGCTTTCTCGAGGATGATGGATGTCCGTCTGGCTATTTCCTGGATATTGTCATCATAGGAGGTAATACTGTCCACAAAGTACAAGGTGTCCGCTGTCTCTTCTCCCAGATCCTTAATGGAATGCTTGGCTTTAAAGTCTGCATCCTCGGTCCATTCTGCCCGTTTTTTCTCCATCTTGCCATAGGGATTGCCGCGTTTTTCCAGGGCTTTGAGCGGTTTCTGAAGTGACTGGGGAACCATGCCTTCATCCACCATACCCCGGCGCAGGTCCACCATTTTATCGATATACTCAATGCCCAGGGGACATTCTTCCTCACAGGCCCCGCAGGTGGTGCAGGACCAGATTTCATCTTCCGTAAAAATATCTTCCACCAATAATTTGCTCTTGTATATTTCACCGGACAGCGGATAATTCTTGAACATCAAATCCCTGGCCTTAATGGTGATAAACCGCGGAGAAAGCGGCCTGCCCACGGCATTGGCAGGGCACTGGTCCGAACACCTTCCGCAATCTGCACAGGAATGAAAATCGAGCATATGCTTCCAGGTAAAATCTTCCAGTCGTTTAACACCAAAAGATTCCAGGCTATCCAGCTCTTCATCATTAATGCCGTGCTGTACGGGTTTGATATTTCCCTTTTGGACCCGCATGAAAAAGACATTGAAAATCGAAGTGATGACGTGGAAATGTTTTCCCAGGGGCAAAAAGCAGAGGAAAAAGAAAAAAGCCAGATCGTGCACAAAGTAGGTGAAGATGTGAAGTCCCTGGAGAAAGCCAGGAGAGGCTGATGTGAGCATGCCCTTAAAAATCCAGACCAGGGAGAGGGGCGCCAGAAAATGCGACTGGCCGTCCACCGTTAACGCATAGGCCAGTTCTGAAGCCTCGAACAGACTTTCAGATATCATGAGTGTCGAAATAATACCCAGCACAAACACGGCTTCTGCTGTGTGGTCCTTACCGTATTTTTCAGGAACAGCATACCGTTTGGGCTTATAAATTCCCCGGCGAACGGCTGCCACAATACAGGCAATCAACACAAAGGTCGCGGCATAATCCTTGATAAAATTGTACACATGACCAAGCCAGCCGCCCAGTCCCGGAAGGACAAAACCATCTGACAATCCGATGACCACAAGGGAGATGGACCGAACAGAGAGAATCAAAAAACCGGCGAAGATTACAATGTGCAGGACACCTGCCAGCATATACCGGGGCTGGCGGATCTGCCCCAGCCAGACGACCACAAGATTTTTAATGCGCAGGCCGATGTGATCGAGTCGATTGTCCGGTGCTGCCCTTACCAGGGGTGCAATCCGCCGGGTCATGATATAGGCAAACAAGCCGATACCGATAACCGGTAAAACAAAAGAGAGAATGGCGGTCGGAAAAATTCCGAACAATTTATAACTCGCCGGACCAATGATTGAAGACATATACATTACCTCCCAAATATTTCTTTACAAAATGAATATAAACTCAATAGCTTTAATAAACATGACCATTGCCGTCAAGCAAAAAGCCCAATTCAACAAATTTATACCGTTCACAGACTATATGGCATTTATTCTCCCCTGACACCGGTCAGGTAAAGATCCACAAGGGGATCTGCCATGGAGACCAGATCATATCTGCCACGGGCTGAAACCCAGGTAGAAATAACCCCTTCCACAGCCCCAAGAATAAACCGCTTCACAAGCCCGACAAAAAGGTCCTGGCGCATGGACCCTTCAATCTGGCCCTGTTCAATAATATCTGACAACAGATCCAGATACATTTTTGAGATATCCTTGATTTGATACTCAATATCCCTTAAATATCGAACTTCCGACTGAAAAATAATGGCCATGTTTTTATCGTTCTGGAACTCCTGCAAATGACACCGTATCAGATTGCGAAGCTTTGCTTCTGCATTCCGACCCGTTTCCACGGCTGCATTCATTTTTTCAAACACATCCTGGGTCTTAAAGTTGATAAATTGATATAAAATATCATCCTTATTTTTAAAATAAAGATACAATGTACCATCTGCGACACCGGCTTTGGCCGCTATCTGGGATATGGTGGCTTTATGAAATCCGAATTCCGCAAAAACGGCACCCGCACTGTTCAATATATTATGGTATTTTTCCGATTTGTTTTTTTGCAACCTTGTATCACCCTTTTAAGGATATTGCCCGTCCAAGTCAAATGAATAATAATTCATTATTTAACAAAAGATTTTGATAAATGTCAAGATCATATTATTTTACATAAAAAAGAATTCAGTAGAATAATTATCTTATCTTTACATGGACTTAGAAAATAGTCCTTTGCCCATAAAACAAAACACCACCCGAATTTCATAAAAATATTTTTTATGAATGCATATTCATTATTCAATACTGCTTGATTTTGATTCATTTTCATGACAAAAAAAGAAGATAATACTGATGATAGAAAGCCATACACCAAGCGGGAGAGAACCATGACAATTCCACATACCTATTCCAAAGCGTTTGAAACTGCCCTTGATTACGGCAGACCCCCAAATATAAAAAAACGATTCCCCAATTCAAAAGCCCTTATTGTCAGCGGGAAATATATAGATCAGGCCATGTTAAAAAAAGGCAATTGCATGACCATTGCTGCAAATGCAAGGAGTTCATTTGTCCTGAGAGGCGCCCTGGCGGCCGCTCAACGCGCCAATGCCGCCATCATCATCGAGATCGCCAGATCCGAAGGCGGCACCAATGCCTATTGCCCTGTGAGCCTGTGGAATATGGCCACACAAACCGACGCCATCATGAATGAACTGGGAATTACCATACCCGTGGCCATCCATGCAGACCACTTTGGCATAAAATCCCCATCTGATATTGCGCCTGCCAAACCTGAGATTGAGTCCCTGTTTGATGCCGGAATTACCTCCATTGCCATTGACGCATCCCATATGACCGACGATCAGAACCTGCTGGCAAACATTGAACTGAATCCTTTTGTACCCGGGTGGGCTGGTCTTGAAACAGAAGTCGGAGAAATCAAGGGAACCCAGGGGCTTTCCACGGCCCAAGAAGCCTTGTTCCTCATCCAGGGACTCAATGCCCATAATATTTTCCCCGACTGGATTGCATTGAACAACGGTACCACCCACGGTATCGAAGAAAGCGGCACAGGGATAAACGTTGAACTCACCGCCCAGATCCACGAAGCCCTGTCGCCTTACGGGATATCCGGTGCCCAGCACGGCACCTCGGGTAACGATTCCGACAGACTGCGTGCGATTGCGTCCAAAACACGCACCACCAAAGCCAATGTTGCCACAGCACTGCAAATGATTTCCTGGGGTTTGAAGGTCAATGATTACGGGAATGCCATCCTGGATGACCAGGGAAATTTCATCAAACAAAAGGACCAGGGGGTTACCGAAGAAATGTGGTCCAAAATGCTTGCCTATGCAAATGCACATAATTTAAAAGGCGGTGATGTCAAGAAACTAAACCTTCCCTTTGAAAGCCATCTGTCAGCCCTGCCCCGGGAAATACGGCTACGGATGGCAAAGAATGTGGAAAACTTTGTCTATACCCTGCTTACGGATGTTTTTAATACCACTGATACGGCCGATATTCTCATTGCACACATTTTAGAAACAAAATCACATATGCCTGGATACAAAACAAAAAAAACAGAGTACCCAGCAGAATGGAGCCGGGAAAAAATCATTCAAAGGGCGGCAAGCATTATCTCTGACAAGGGTCCCGACGGTAATTTCGATGATTAAAATAAACACTAAAGTTTTAATTTTCTCCTTCCGATAAGGCTTTTAAGGAGAAATTTAAATGCAGATACCTTCATACCAAATACAGAATGTCCTGAAAGTCTACTCAAGACAATTGAGCCAGGGCAAGATACTGAGCAGAAACAAATTTGGCGTTGCCGACAGAGTTTCTGCCGACAGTGTCAACATCTCCTCGGAAGGGAAACGACAGGCCATCATTGAAAAAGTTGCCAGCAATATTGTAGACAAGATCATCAATGAAGGGCCCAAGGAAAAAAACGAAGAACAGATCACAAATCAGATCGAAAAAGAACTTGGCAAAAAAATTAATTTTACCAGAGGCAAGACCCAGTTCACCTATACAACCATTGACGACAACAACAATAAAATCACCCAAACTCTGTCTGTTGAAGACTCTCAGTTTGTTGTGAAAAGAATGACAGAACTGGCTCGCCAGGTAGCTGATAATAATATGGAATCCTAAGGAGGCACTTTTCATGAAAATATCCAGTTCAACACCCAATTATATCAATCAAACATATGCAAACCAGGGAAACGCCGCCGCAAAACCCCAGACACCCGCTCGAATGGAAAAAGCCGCCGATGAAATTTCCGCCGACACCTTAAATCTTTCCCCGACAACCAAGGATCTCCAGAAGATATCGGCAGCAATGGATACGGAACCGGCCGATAGAAAAAAACTGGTGGCGGATTTAAAACAGCAAGTCCAGACCAATCAATATACTGTCAATGCAGAACAGGTGGCGGAAAAAATGGTCGGTTCGCTCATGAATGAACTGGGATAAATGAGCAATTTTTTCCCTTTTCATATTTTCCCAGGACCATCCTCTTTTACAGAACCCGCCAACCGCCTGAAATAAAAGCATTTTCATCAAAAAACATTCCGTCCCAAAACCTGGCACGTCTTTTGCTTTTTATCTCTTCAACTAAAAGGAGGCCAGTATGGCAGGTATCAATCAGATAAATGAGCTGACACATTCAACGGGTGGGGTGACCGCCAACAAACCACCGGCGGAAAAAACGGGGGACTTTAAAAATGTCCTGACCCGGGCCCTTGTTCAAACGGAACAAAAGGACACAACGGAGTCACCTGAGATGGGAGATACAACAGCCCCCGCTTTGGGAGAAATTAATTCAATTGGTTTGCGCATGCAGGATCAGTCATCCATTGTTTCCGGAAAAACAGACACCTTATTGGGACTTCTGGATACATACGCAAGTAAGCTCCAGGATCCCGGCGTCTCCTTAAAAAGCATTGCCCCTATTTTGGAACAGATCAATACAAAAGCAGACAGCTTGCTCAAGGAATCATTGTCCCTTGGCACAGACGATAAAGGTCTCAGGGATATTGCAACCCGGACAGTGGTTGCTGCCAGGACGGAATATGTGAAATTCCAGAGGGGCGATTACCTGTCGTAGACCTGCTTTGCCCTTTGCCAATGCAGCTCTTTTTCTTCCGGAGACAATGTTTTAAGGTCTATTCCTTCCCGGGCAAGAACGGTTTCCATCAGCCTGAACCGGCCTTCAAATTTTGCGGTAGCACCGGAAAGGGCAGTTTCCGGATGAAAACCGGCAAACCGGGCTACATTGACCAGGGAAAACAGGATATCCCCGAATTCCATCATCGCCGCATCCTGACTTTCATTTTCCAATGCCGCTTCAAACTCATGTATTTCTTCTTTTACCTTGTCCAGCACCTGGTGGATATTCTCCCAGTCAAATCCCTCCCTGACCGCAGCCTTGGATACCTTCAAAGCCCTCAATAACCCGGGCATGCCCTTGGGGACAGCGTCCAGAGCAGATTTTTTAGGACTTGCGGCCTTTTTCTTCTCGCAGGATTTGATCTGCGCCCATTGCTGGTGCAATTCTTCTTCGGTTGTGACAACGGCTGTGCCATATACATGGGGATGGCGCCGGATCATTTTTTCGGCAATCCCGTCAACCACGCTGGAAAATTCAATTCGATCGTTTTCTATAAATATTTCCAAGACAAACAAAACCTGAAACAAGACATCCCCGAGTTCCTCACAGATGTTATCCGTGTCATCATTGACAATTGCGGCCTGGAGTTCATATGCTTCCTCTGCCAGGCATCTCCACATGGTCAATGGGGTCTGTTTCTGGTCCCAGGCACACCCGTCTTTACCCCTGAGCCGGCGAATAATTTCCAAGAGGGGACTTATGGTTTCCAATTTGCTCGAATTCCTTCCAGGTGGCTTAAAAAATCAGCTTTCATATTTTTGGAAATAAAAAGTGTCATGGCGCTTGAAACCCGCGCAATATGGGGAACTGATTTTGAATTGGATAAAAACCGGGACTCTGCAGGAATAAAGGTCATGGTCATGATAAAAAGGACAGAGACAATCAATACCCCCTTGGCAGCGCCAAAAACAAGCCCAAAAAACCGGTCCACCCACCCTAGAAAAACAAGGCTTAAAAATTTACGGATTAATCCGGCAACAAGGCTGATGAACAATAAAATGCCGCAGAACAGAACAAAAAAACAAATCAGACTCCTGGTACCGGGCGTATCAACCAGCGTTTCCAGATAAGGGGTTAATTTCGGATAATAGGTATTGGCACCATAAAAACCGACAATGACACCGATAATACCCGACACTTCCCGAATCAATCCCTTAAAATACCCCCGGATCGAACACAATGAAATAATCACCAGGACCAGCACATCAAAACCGTTCATTTTTCCCCTTGTCCATCGCTTATGCAAAATTGCTCCAAAGAGGTTACAGATAACAACTTACCGAATTTTAAGTCAAGATTTTTATTGACCTTTGGGCAAATAAAATGCACCCTATTGGCCATGAGAATGATTGAATTTCAAAACATTGAACTGACCCAGAAACTCTTTGGATACCATAACACCCACCTGGAAAAAATTTCCAGGGCATTTAATATCACAATCAATTCCAGGGGCAATGCCCTTTCCCTTTCCGGGGAAGCCCACGCCATGGATGCGGCAGAAATACTGATCCGCCAGCTATATGAACTCTTAAAGGAAAAATTTACGCTGACTGCGCCGGATCTTGATGCCGCCATCAACACCATAAAGCAGAACAACAAGACATCCTTAAAAAATATTTTTCTAACCACCATTTTTGTCACGGCAAAAAACAGGCCCATTTCTCCCAGGAATCTTACCCAGCTTACCTATACCAATGCCATTAAAGACAATGATATATTGTTTTCAATCGGGCCGGCAGGAACCGGAAAAACCTACCTTGCCATGGCCATGGCGGTTGCGGCTTTTTCAAAGGGAGAGGTGAAAAAAATCATATTGACCCGGCCGGCGGTTGAGGCGGGTGAAGCCCTGGGCTTTCTGCCCGGCGACCTGGCTGAAAAAATCAATCCCTATCTTCGGCCCTTGTATGATGCGCTATATGATATGCTTGATTTTGAAAAAGTCAGGGCGTATATTGAACAGGAAACAATCGAAATAGCACCCCTTGCGTTCATGAGAGGACGGACATTGAACAATGCATTTATCATTCTGGATGAGGCGCAAAACACAACCTCCGAACAGATGAAAATGTTTTTAACCCGAATGGGTTACGGGTCCAAAGCCATCATCACGGGAGATATTACCCAGATTGACCTGCCAACCGGGAAAAAATCCGGCCTGGTTGAGGCCAAAAAAATCCTGACCCGGATCAATGGGATTGAATTTATTTACTTTACCAAGGAAGATGTGGTCCGACATCCCCTTGTTTCAAACATTATAGATGCCTATGAAAAAAACAAAAAGTGATCACTGGCTAAAGCAAACCAGGGAATATCTTTTATCCACCCCATACCTGCTATGGTTCATGTTGGTTTTTATTATCGTTATATTCACTGTTTCCCAGGCTTCGGATCAGAATAAGGTCTCTTATTCCTATCAGATAGGGGATGTAGCCCTAAGAGATATCAAAGCACCTAAAAATTACTTCATTGAAGATAAAGAAGTCACCGATGCCAGGAGAGACCAGGTCAAATATGCGGTCAAAACCGTGTATGACTATGACAGCAACCTGGTCGTGGATATTTTCTCCCGTATTGACGCCGCCATGGACTTTGCCAGGAACTTGTTTGACAAACAGGAGAATTCCGAGACACCCGACCCAACCCTTGCCATGGTTCTGGCGGCCAAACCGGAATTTGAAAAAAAACTGGGCATCGAAATCAGCAACGGGGCATATACGATTCTGTATAAGGCCCAATTTTCCATTGATATCGACACCCGGATAAAAGCCATTGTGGAAAAAATCCTTTCAAATGGTGTGGTTGCCAACAAGGAACTCCTCCTTGAGGAGGAAAGCAAAGGGATCAATCTTAGAACCATTAGCTCCAATGAAGAACGGGCTGTCAACAACCTGAAGATAGTTTACGGCCCCGACCAGGCAAAGGCCATGGTCCGAATTGAAGGTCAGCCCCTGCTCAAAAAACTCAATCACAACCTGTCCGATCTCATTGTGGATATATGCCAGAAGCTTATACAGCCCAATATCACCCTGAATAAGAATGAAACTGAAAAACGGATTCTCGAAGCCCAGTCCAAGATCATGCCCATTCTGTTCCAGATCAAAGCCGGAGAGATGATCGTCAGGGAAGGAGAACGGGTGGACAAAATCAAGCTGATCAAATTAACCGCCCTAAAAGAGCAGGTAGTAGAAAAAGATATTTATATGTCCGGCACTGGAACGGCAATGATCACCTGTTTTTTGATCCTTGTTGTCTACTTTCTTTTCCTAAAGAACCATAAACGATTAAAAAACGACCATAATACCCACATGATCTTTCTTGTCCTGGGCCTTATTCTGTATCTGATTTTTGCAAAGATTGTCGTCTACATTGCCCAGTCATCCCATCCTGAAATGGCCTGGGAGATTGCCGCTTCTTCTTTTTATATGGTGGTTCCGGTCCAGGCGGGTGCCATGATCACCTGTTTATTCCTGGGATTTGATATTGCCGTTTTTTTCACCATTGTTCTTTCCGTACTTGGCTGTCTTACCTTTGGCGGCAGTTTTGAAGTTTTTATCTTCTTTTTTTTAAGCAGTATCACCTCCGCCCATTGGATCAATGAGCGACAGGAACGCAAAAACTTTATCATGGCAGGCTTTAAGCTTGCCGTTTTAAATTCATTTCTGGCCATTGCCCTGGAATTTTACTCGCTCTCCCAACCCGATCCTGTATTTCTGGCAAAGGAGGTGCTTTTTGCCTTCTGCGGCGGACTCTTTGCCGCCACCCTGACCATCGGGTTTACCCCTCTGATCGAAATTCTTTTCAACTATACCACGGCAGCAAAGCTGCTCGAATTTTCCAACCTGGACCAGCCGTTGATCAAAAAACTGATGATCGAAGCCCCGGGAACCTATAATCACAGTGTGATTGTGGCCACCCTGGCCGAGGCAGCCGCATCGGCGGCTACCGCCAACAGTCTCCAGGCCAAAGTAATGGGCTATTACCATGACATTGGAAAACTGGATAAAACCATGTATTTTATTGAGAACCAGGCAGACGGCAAAAACCGGCACGACAAACTCTCCCCGTCCATGTCGGCACTGATCCTGATCCAGCATGTAAAAAAAGGGGTGGAAATGGCCAAAAAATACAAGCTGGGCAATGAAATTATTGACGGTATTCTCCAGCACCATGGCACCTCCCTGATTAAATATTTTTACAATAAAAGCCTGAACAGCGGCAATGATAAAATCAACGAAGAGGATTTCAGATACCCCGGTCCCAAGCCCCAGACCCGGGAAGCCGGCATCGTCATGCTGGCGGATGTGGTTGAAGCGGCCGTGCGCGCCCTTGAGCGCCCGACCCCGTCCAGAATCCAGGGCCGTGTAAAAGAACTGATCAATGATATATTCGCAGACGGACAGCTTGAAGAATGCGAACTGACACTAAAGGACCTGCACCAGATCGCCAAAAGCTTTAACAATATTCTGACCAGCATCTATCACAGCCGCATCGAATATCCGGATAAAACACAGGAAAAGAAAAAAGAAAAAAATGGCGCAACAAAAGATTCTGATAGACAATCAGCAAAAAACGAAAATCCCAACATCCCTAATATCGCAAAAGACCGAACAGATCTTAAACGCCTTGGGCTGTGATACCCATGAGATATCCATTGTTATTCTGGGGGATGAAGAGATGGAGCAACTCAACCAAACCTATCGGGGGATTTGTAAACCCACCAATGTATTGGCATTTCCCATGCAGGAAGGCGAGTTCTCCGATATCACCCCCGGGCTTTTGGGAGATGTGGTCATCTCACTGGAAACAGCAGAGAAAGAAGCCGTATCTGCAGATATTTCCATTGAGGAACGACTTTCCCAGCTGTTAATACACGGGATACTCCATTTGCTGGGCTTTGATCATGAAACCTGTGAGGCAGATGCCACGGCCATGGAAAATAAAAGCCTTGAACTGCTTCGCATCATTGAAAAAAATAGTGATTTAAACGCATTTTAATTGATGGAGAAAAAAACATGGCTGAGCTTGCCGTAAACGTAGACCATGTGGCAACCCTGAGACAGGCCCGGGGAATTCACTATCCAGAACCTGTGGCTGCTGCACTTGCAGCTGAAACAGCAGGTGCCGACGCCATTGTGGTCCATTTAAGGGAGGACCGGCGCCATATCCAGGAAAGGGATGTTCGCCTATTGCGCCAGTTGGTGCAGACCCGGCTCATACTGGAAATGGCAGCTAGCAGTGAAATGTTGGGATTTGCACTGGATATCAAACCCGATACCGTCACCCTTGTTCCCGAAAAAAGAGAGGAACTGACCACCGAGGGAGGACTGGATCTGATCACCCATCAGGATGCCATCCGGGAAGCTGTCAGTACACTTAAGAATGAGCACATCAAGGTCTGTATTTTCATTGACCCGGATCTGGATCAGATCAAGATTGCCCACAAAATTGATGCAGACATGATCGAAATCCATACGGGTGCCTTTTGCGACGCAACCACAGAAATGCAACGGCAAATGGAATTTGGCCGAATTGTGGATGCCGCCAAAATAGGAACAAAATTAAAACTGGGAGTAAATGCCGGCCATGGTATCTGCTACAATTCCATTAAGGCATTTGCAGGTCTCACTGAAATCAGCGAATTCAGCATTGGCCACTCGATTATCTCCAGAGCTGTTTTCACGGGCATCGACCAGGCCGTGAGGGATATGAAACAATTGATCAAAGAACTTTGACTTTGCGGTAAAGACTGATATAGTCTGTGAAGATGAATCAAGAACCCACTATCGCTCAAATGAAATCACCATGAACCAAGAAACCATATTGATAATAGATGATGAGTTCTCTATCCGGGACAGCCTCTTGTCGTTTTTCCAGGATGAGGGATATCGGGTGTTGACGGCTGAAAACGGCGAAACTGGACTGGCGCTCTTTTTCAAGGAAAAAGTGGATGTTGTCCTCACCGATTTAAGGATGCCCCAGAAAGACGGCATTGAAGTCATGAACACCATTCGTGAAAAAAGCCCGGACACCCCCATGGTGGTTGTCTCTGGTGCCGGGAGACGTGAAGATATCATCAATGCCCTTCGCATGGGAGCCAAGGATTATATCACCAAACCCGTTGAAGATCTGGAAATGATCCACCATGTGATTCGAAAAGCCCTTGAAAACAAACGGCTCGTTGAGGAAAACCGGCAATACCGAAAACAACTTGAAAAAAGTGAAGCCCGATACCGAACCATTACCCAACAGATTGCAGAAGGGGTGTTTACAATGGACGCACAGGGAAACCTGACCTTCACCAACCAGGCCTTTTGCAATATGGTGGGGTATTCTTCAGACGACCTGTGCAATATGAATCTAAAGGAATTGTCCACCCCGGACAGCTTTGTTATCATAGAACAACAGACAAAAGCCTGCAAAAATGGGCTTACCGGCCGATACGAAATCCAGATGCGTGACAGTAAACAAAAAATTGTTCATGTGGAACTTGCCTCAAGTCCCCTCCCGGATGAAAAAAACCATTACAATGGTGCCATCTCCGTTGTCAGAGATATCACAAAACTCATTGATCTTCGGAAACGATATCAGAAATTTTTACGGGAACAGGGGAACAAATCCAAGAATATGCTCGCCATCTGTGCCAGCTGCAAAAGCATTCGGGATAAAAATGACGGATGGACGGCAGTGGAAGATTTTTTTACGGATATTGTTTTTTCCCATGGCATCTGTCCGGATTGCTGTGAGAAACTCTATCCAGGCTTTGATATCACCGATCCGGATAAAGACGGTTTTGATATCTAGCATGGGTAATGATAGCTATCGACTCACTTTTTTTATTTTTGGCATTTTACCAGGCCAGCAGATGTGACATCAGTGCTGCCTGACTGACCCCGCAATGGTTATTGGAAGAAACCAAAGTAAAATGCGGTTTCAGATCACAGGCCCCGTTTGCCACCAGATATCCCTTCCCCGACCATTCCAAAAGATCCTGATCATTGTAATCATTTCCCACTGAAATCACATTTGCCTGTTCGATCTTTAGTGCGGATGCAAGCCATGCGGCTGCCATGCTTTTGGATACCTGTTTGTTGAAGACCTCTATCCAGGAAGAGCAATGATCCAATGGGGAAGTGGCATGGATAACGCTGTACTCAAAAAGGTCTGCCCGGATTTCGGACACCCGGGATAGGGGCAAACCTCCCGGAACAATGGCCAGCACCTGGGTGGCGGTATCGTACAACGCCTGACCCTTTTTTAAAGGGGTTGAGAACTGTTGATACAATAAAATCCGTTCCTGAAAATCCGGATTTTTTCTGCCATGGGATTTATACAGAAAATACCGGGTGTCTGGTATGGCTTTATGAACCATATAATCCAATTGGCCCGCATCAAAATATTGGGTTATTTTTCTGATATCCCTTGCTGAAATTGCATGGGACTGTATCATGGATTCCCCTGATATGGCCATGATACCGGCACCGGTGGAAAATATAAGATAGTCCACCGGCAGCCGATTGCCCTCCAGGTTTATCTGCTTCAATGCCCTTTGAAATGAATACAGGCTTCTTCCCGTGGCAATGGCAGTGACAATATTATTTTCCTGCAACCGGGAAAGGGTGGCAATGTCTTGGGGGGCAATGGTCTTTTCATCGGTGAGCAGGGTACCGTCAAAATCGGTTATAAACAGGCCCTTTTTCATATACATCCTTGTCAGGAATTCAGCTCCCTGGTTTATCAAGGATCTCCCGTACCGCATTAACCAGTTCTTCCATATCAAAGGGTTTCATCAGCATTTTAGAAACGCATGCCTCTTTGAAAATTTCAGATGCCAATTCGATACCGGTACACATGATAACCGGTAATTCCGGTCGTAAAACATGTATTTGTTCAACCAGCTGGGTACCTTTCATTCCCGGCATGGTATAATCCGTGATCAGCAGATCATATCGGTCCTGATTCTTTTGGAACCACTCCAGGGCCTGGCCCGAATCTGTCATGATATCCACATGGTACCCATAATCCTCAAGCATTTCCCTGCCCACTTCTGCCAGATAGATTTCATCATCCACAAACAAAATGGTTTCATTGCCCATCCATTTTCCTGGCTGGTTGTCTAACGGGGTCATGCCATCATGCTCCTTTACCATTCTTCATTCCCAATTGATATGTGTGCGAGTACCTGCTCTGGAGGCACGATATCAAAAGATCCGGGGGTTTGGAAAGGATTAATTTTATGGGTGGACACAATCGTGCAGGATTAATGAAGACCTGAGCTTTTCAGGTGCCAAACATGTGCTGTTCAGAAGACGTGCAAGGGACCAGGGAAATGCCCTTACCCAGGTCCCTTGTTTTCCAATGCCGTTTCAAAATCTAGTAAACCGGGTCATCTTCCAAGGTGAACGCCCCGTCAAAATCATTTAAAAACGCTTCATCCGATATAATATCCTGGTATTGATTAAAACTATTATCAAATCCGCATACAGGGCATTCGTAAACACGGGGCGCGAGTAAAACATCGCACCCCAAACAAAAATCATAGGTCATTGTATTCTCCTTATATCTTATCTTTTTGTAAAATTTCAATTGGTTAAAATCCCCTGGCCTCACCATTTGTCACGAAGATTATTTTGCCGCCGGGATTTTTTACCAAGTTTTTTTCGGCGCATCTGGATTTCCATCCGATCTTCCCTTTGAAAATCCTCATCATAGGATTCTCTGAATTTAGGACTTTTATGCTTTGCCTTTCTGGAATTTTCTCTGGTCATTCTATATAAATCCTTTTTTACTTCCCATCTAAAACCTTTCTGTCAAAACGGTTTCAGGTGGTTTTTATCTCGATACGCCGGGGCTTTGCGGCTTCTGATTTTGGCAAATGAAGCTTCAGCACACCCTCTTTCAGTTCCGCTTCCACGCGCTCGACATCAATTGTCGGGGGGACAGAAAACCGCCTTATATATTCCGCATTCCCAAATTCTTCCCAGGTGGCATTCCCTTTGGTCTGAAGTCTCCGTATACCCGAAAGGGAAAGGGTACCGTTGTCAATATTAACGGTAAGATCGTTTTTATCGACACCCGGCATATCGGCATGGAGCAGGATTTCATTATC